>PMCF01000355.1 GCA_003154115.1 Anaerolineae bacterium | reverse complement strand
GACCAGATTCAACAACTGGGCGACGCGCTATTTCAAGCGGCCTTGAACAAGACCAAACGGCGCCGCCGGCTGTGGGAGAAAGTGCGCGCCTTGTTCACCGTGCTAGACTTTCAGTCCATGGCGGACCTCCTCCAAGCCATTGTGTATGGCTACACCGTCACAGTCAAGATCCGGACGCCGGGGTAACGCGAGGGCTGAACGACGCGGAGAGTACGGACGTCAAGACGACGAACACAGGTGACAACGGTTGGCGGTAGAGGGGGAACAATTCGCAGAACCAGTGCGTGGCGGAAACGGCGGGCGAGCCAGCGGCCTTCGACCGAAGGCGCCGCGTGTACGGCGCATTGGGGTCGGGGATCACACGCGGTTCAATGTGCGGGGAAAGTACCAAGGTGGGTAACCAAACTCAAAACGGGAATTGCTGGTCGCAAATTCAAAGCCCAACTGTCCGGCCAACGCTTCAGGCGGGTACTGCTCCAGCCGCGCCAGCACGCTTTGCCCCAATTCCAGTCCGCGCCGCTGATCTTGCGTCGTGTCCAGATAACGGGACAGCGCCACGTAAGGATTGCGAATCGTCGTCTGCGCGGCCAGCGCGGTGTCCAGCGCGGTGCTCAGGTTCTCATATTCCAGCCGCGCCAGCACTTGGCCCGTCTGCCGTTCCTGCGGGTTTTTGGACTTCATGACCTGCGCAATCGCGTCGCCAAAGTCATCGTAGAACAGGCGGAAGGCGGTGCGGATGGCCTCTTGCTTCTTGCTTCCTGCCTCTTGCTTCTTGCCTCCTGCATCCTGCCTCTTGCCCCTTGCTTCATCTTCATTCAGGCGTGACCGTAAGAAGTAGGGAAAGATGGGTTGCAGGCGCAGGTAGCCCGGCACATCGTGCTGGGTCAGTAAGCCCCAATCGGCGGCGGCTTGCAGCACCTCCGGCCAGCGGTCAAAGGGTAAATTTGCCAGTGCAGGTTGGGCTTTCAGGTGTTCGGTGTATTGCGGCAAGAGCCGGGTATTGATCACCGTCGAGAACGGCGCGAGGCAGGCCAGTAGTTCCTGCGCGGCGGGGTCCAAATTGCTGTGTGAATATTCGATACAGCGCAAGATGCTGTGGGTCTTGTCGGTCGCCGCCGCATCGTCCAACACCACCTCGCCCGCTTGCAGGGCGGCCAGCACCTGGGCGGGCGTCTGCCGTGCCAAATTCGGCAGTACCACCTCCAACGCCAGCGGGTAGCCGTCCAGCAACTTCAGCAGTTTGGTAAAATCCGCGCTGGCGCGGTACTGCGTCGCGCCGTGGCGCTTCAGAATCTCATCGGCCAACTGCGAGGCCGCTTCGGGGTCGAGGCCACCGAGATCGTAAAGCAAGGCTGATTGTTGATTGCTGAATGCTGATTGCTGATTGCCGACACTTGCGCCTGCGCGCAGTGCAGGTGTTGCTGAAGGCAGAAGCCAATCCTCGGAACCACGCGAGCCGAGGAGGACGAGGGTTTGGCCGCCGACGAGGTCGGCCAGCAGGCCGCGTAGGGCGTCGCGTTCGGCGGGCGGCAGGGTGTTGGCAATCGCCAGCGCCTCGCCGCGCACGCTTTCCAGATTGTCCAGAATCAACAGGTGTCTTTCGGCGCGCAGCCGCTCGGCCAGCAGTTTTTGCTGCGCACCTATGCTCAGCGGCAGGAAGCGGTCGAAGCCCGCCTTGTCCAGCACCTGCCCGGCCAGGTCGTGCAGAATCTGCTGGCGCGTCCACGCCCGCTCATCGTAGCCGTAATAAAACACCCGCTCCACCAGCCCCGTCGTCGTCCACCACTCCGCCAGATGGCGCAGCAACGTCGTCTTGCCCGCGCCGCCCATCCCGCGGATGAGCAGCACATTGTGGCGCAGCAAGCGCCGCTCGATGCGCAGGATATCCAGATCGCGCCCGATAAAACCGTAGGCCACCGGGGGCGCCTCATACCGATCGGCCTGTGCGCCGTACCAGGCCGCTGCCTCATCCGGCGTCAGATCGCGCGTCGCCACCCTCACCGCCTGCGCGCCCGTCTGATAGACCACTGGCAGCAGCCAGTCTTCCAACTCCACGTGCTGGTTGTAATACGCGCGGCGCTGTTTGTGGTGGTGCAGTTCCAGCCGCGCGCGGCGGATGGCATCCGGCACTTCGCGGCCCGCAAACAACTGAGTGTACAACGTGCGCATCAACACCTCGGCGGCGCTCACCGTCACCGAGTAGCCCATCGCCAGCACCAACTGCGCGCCGCCCTGCATCAGGCGGCTGCCCAGGCTCGTCTCGCTGACGCCCACCTGCTTGCCCGACTGGCACGCATTCAAAATGGCGATGGGGATCTGGTGCGATTGCAGCAGCGCGGCCAGTTCCCCCGCCTCGATCGGATCAGCCGCGCCCTCCTGGGCTTCTTCCAAAAATAGGAACGCCTGCTGCCCCTCGTACTTCGCCAGTCGATCGCGCCCGTAGCGCGGCGCTTGCAGATACACATCGCCCACCGATTGCTTCTGCTGCTCGATCCGATCGAACTGTTCAAACGTCAGCAGGCCGCCGTGGACGTCGAAGTGGATCACGTGATAGTAGCCGGGGCCGCCGTAGGTGGCGCGGGCCGTATCCAGTCGCTCCACCAGCGCTTGATAGGTGGCGGGGCGTAACAGATCGATCTTGACGCGCAGGTTGGCCTGACGCAGCGTCTCGACCAGCGGGCGGCTGATGGTGCGATAGCCCACATCACCGCGGCCCATCGGTCGCGCCGTGACCAGCAGCACATTGATCGTAGGCGAGGGGGACAGCGTCGCGCGGACGGGCTGCACGTGCGCGCTCTTGCGAATCAACGGTGCTTCCAGCGCGAAGGCCAGCGGCAGGTCGGGGTCCTTCAACGCCTCCCAGTGCAGGCGGTGGAATTCCGGCGAGCCGACAATCTCGAAGGTCAGGCCGCTCACCCCGGGGTTCTGGCAAAGTTGCCTGTAATCTGAAAACGCTTGGCGATCTTTGAAGACTTGATCGAACAACTTCTCGCCGTAGACTTTCACGCTGGCGGCGGCGGCATCGCGCTTCACCTGATCCGTAAACGGAAAGCGCAAGTGCTCTTCAAAATACCATTCCAGCCGCTGTTCTTCTTCCGCCGAAAAGGGATCGGCAATCTCAATGGGGAATTCGTTGGCGTGGTCGATGATCAACGTGGCGTGCAGCACTTGCTCAGTAGACCCGGCTCGTTCGCGAATGGTAATGGTGGGCATAAGACCTCAATGGGCAATGAACAATTAACAATTAACAATGATCAATGATCAATGATCAATGGACAATGGGCAATAGAGACCGTCGGCGTAGGCCGACGATGGGCTTTAGCCCGTTAGGCGCGATTTCAATCGCCAGCCTCCTCCGCAATCTTAACGACGACGATGCGCGTGCCGTCGGGCCGTATCACCTCGATGATCTCGGTGCGCTTGGTCACACCTTTGCTGGCTAACGCCTCTTTGATGAGATCGTAGAAGATGCTGCTCGCGATGTTCACCAACACGCTGCTGACGATGGTCACTAAAGCCATGGCTAGCAGTGGGTCGAAATCCCTGCGGGCCGCAGTGGATTGATCCGCTTTACCAACAGCGAGGCATTTAGGGGTTTGATTCCAGGCGGCAGTGAACTCGGCAGGTGAGACATCTAACTTGGGGTCAAGGGCGATCTGATAAGTCATGCATCACGCTCCGCCAGCGAAGTGAGCCTGATTGTAGCATCAATCTGTTGGAGTTACTACTCAGCCGTCATGCCCGAATGCTTCTGTCGGGCATCCAGATTCGCCGCTGGCAGGGTTCTGGATTCCCGCCACGCCCTGTCCGCAAAGCGGGGGCGCGCATGGCGAAAGCACGCGGGAATGACAACGCCGCGCCACGGCTGAATAGTAACCTGTTGGAAACAAAAGGCCCTCAAGGTCAAATCAACCTTGAGGGCAATGGTAATGAAGCAGATTCAATTGGGTGTGCCTTGCCTCAGCCGGTATAACCACACAGGCCGGTGCGCGGTGAGTTGACGAGCGGCAGGAACATATCTTCGTGCTCATGTTCTTCGGCACAGGCTTCACAAAACAACGCCGGGTCTTCCGGGCCGCTGTAGATGCACTCGGCGCAGATTTCAGTGGCGGGCGCTTGCTTGCAGCCTTCACATTGAACTTCAGGCGGCGCATTGCGGGCCAATACCTGCACCGCCCGATTGGCGCGCGGCCCTTCACGTTCGCTAAGGACTTTGAGTTTCAACTCGGACGTCGTGCCGAAGTCATACTCGTAGTCGAATTTTGCGCCGGGCGGCGCGATGTCGCGCAGCTTGGCGGCCATACTGCGTTCCTTTAGGCCAAAGAATGGATCGTTCATCGGGCTGACGGAATAGCGCTGGCCGGCAATCTCGAACGCGCTCAAGTGCCCGCAGCATTCCAGCCAGACGTCGCGCAGGAATTGATCGAGGTTACGCAGCGTGGCATCGGCCGGGAGTTCGATGTACAACCAGTATTTCCCGAAGAAGCCGAGACCTTCAACCTGCAGTTGATACAACGGCAGGGTCTTGGCTTTTTTGCTGCGCGCCGCTTTGGCCTCGGTCTCCTGGCGCTTGACGCAGTTGGTTAGGTGTCGTTTGATGGTGCGGGTCGTAAACGTCTCGCCGCAGAAACTGCACGTTCCGGGGAAGGCTGGAGCAGGCATGGGAATTCTCCTTGAAGGAAGTCGTTTCAAGTATACAACACTTTGCCAGCAACGCGACTGGCAGCACACGGTCTACGGGCAAAAGAAAAGCGCGCAGCTGAACTTTCCATTCGGCTGCGCGCTTCGTTAATCTTTTATTGGTGAGGCGTTACTAATTTGACAATGTCAGATTCGTAA
>PMCF01000205.1 GCA_003154115.1 Anaerolineae bacterium | reverse complement strand
CCAACTGAGATTAGCCACACCCTAATCAATCAGGGAATCGATCTAGCGGAGCAACAGCGGGCCGAGGCTGGCAGCCCAATCTCGAATGGCATTCCAATCCCGGTGATCGCCTTCTTTCCAAACACCGAACATGACACTCACGCGAAACTTCAGCCGATCGCTCAACGCCGAGATTTTGCCGATGTCCAACGCCCCGGCAAACAAGCCCTTGCTCACCGGCCTGACTAGCGCACACACTGGATCTAAGAACGCGGCCACGTGCGGGCGATATTTTTCGCCGCTCGGCATGGCGAGTGTCATGCACACCAAAAACGCGGCAAACGGCTTCTGCCTTAACTCCGCTTGATGCGTCTGCATGAACTGCATGGCTTCTGGCAGCCATTGCTTGCCGCGAATAGCGCTGCCCGCCACCACCGCGTCGTACGGCGTGAGATCAGTCACGTCTTCCATGCGGCGCACTTCCACCTCAGCACCGTTTTCCAGCAAGGTTGTGCCGATCGCTTCGGCTACACCGGCGGTAGATCCCAATCGGCTCGCATAGGTCACGAGAATTTTGTGGGGCACGGGCGTTGCTCCTGAAATGATCTCGCACAAGATAACGCGCCGAGATGATCCTACAACAATTCCGGCGCCACCAGGACAACATTGCCGACCACGCTTTATTTCACGGTCATTCAGTGATCTCCAGTGGGATCTCAACCGTCTGAGTGCCGCGTTTGCGGCCAAAGATGAAGTAGGCGATAGGACCGATCGGGGGCGTGAAAGCCGCCAGCATCCACAGCTTGCGCCTGCCGTTGATCTCGTCATCGCTGCGCTGGCGGATATCGCGGATGGTTAAAATCATGAGCGTGAGGTTGATCAGCCCTCGGCCGATCGCGCCGGCCTGTGCGGGTGACGAAGCCCGCCGCTGCTTTGGCGCTGTCGTTGCGGGTAGGGTATTGATTGTTTCGATCATGGGTTGCCTCCTGTTATTCAATTCAATTGTGACTCAGGTCGATCTCATTCGTCGTAAATGCTTGACCCCGCGCTGTGGCGGCCATATGTCTGTGTGTATTCAAGTAGATGATCATCCCTCCGATGAGTAAGCCGATCTCCACGATCAAACCCTGGGCCCAGTGTACGACTAGGCCGTTGGCGGTGTGTGTCCATTCCAGGCCCAGCCCAACCAGGGGTGAGCCGTCAAAGAAGAGTGGCAAGTCGGGATCATGCGCGATGAAGTCCAGCACCCAGTGGCTGAATCACCAGCCCGATGACAATGCTCAAGCGCCGATCCCGGGAGAAGAGATAGATGATTGCCCCGATCAAGACTGACCAGACGACGGACATGAACAGTCCATGCGACCAGGGAATATAACCGAGGTCTGATCCCTCGCCGGCGCGCTTGAGGCCGGCAAACATGAACACGAAGCACAGAATGTCAAGAACTTCTGAGGCCCTAACAAAACGATCAGGGGGTGTCTGGGGAGCAACTCGTTTCGCCGCTAAGCCAACCACAAAGTGTCCCGGGCCCATCTCATCCTCTCAATCCTTGAATGTGTCTACTATAACGCTACTTCGCTGCGAATGAATGACAACCAGCTAGGCGGTTCGCTGACTTCTGTCTGACCCCGGCTTGTTCGTGCCTTTGAATTCTTACGCCCCTGGCGGTCAACCCTCAGCCAGGCTGTGCTGAGTGTCATCGAGATCGGACAAATTTTACGGATTGACACAGCGCGCACTTGTGTCATACACTGAAGCCTGATGAGTTAGCGGCGCTGGCCTACCTGTTGGCGCTTGATTCGCTCATTTTGAAAGCGACTATTGAATTATCGGGAAGTCCGGTATACTCCTCGCTCAAGACTAACTTGAGCGAGGAGCACGATGCCAGACACCCGTCTGTACATTGAGCCGGAACGGATCGATGAACTGCCGCTGGCCCTGGGTCTGTTGCACCACATGGGCGTGCCGCAGATCGTGGATGCCCACCTGGGTTCCGGGCACGGCAATCGGCAGGGGCTGAGTTATGGTCAGTTGGCCCAGGGTTCAGCGCGCGCATCATTACCGCCCAGGATCATCGGTTGGTGGCGGTCGAAGCCTGGAGCCAGGAACATCAGCGCGTGCTGAGCCATCTGCTGGGCGCGCCCGTGGGCGACAAGGATTTCACCGACGACCGCCTGGCGGACTTGCTCTACACCTTGGGCCGTGCCAGCCCGGAGGTGCGCGAGGCCATCGAGACCGATCTGGGGCAGCAGCTGGTGCGCACCTATCGCCTGCCAACCGAGGTGGGGCGAGCCGATACGACCTCGGTCAGTGTCTACCACGACCGGGCCGAGGGCGACGACGGGCTGTTGCGTTTTGGCAAGAGCAAAGACCACCGCCCGGACTTGCGCCAATATGTGCAGGCCTTGGGTACGTTGGATCCGGCCGGGATTCCTTTGGTGAGCGAAACACTGAACGGCAACGCGGGCGACCCCCATAGGCGTCAAGCTAACACGCGCCTCCCAATGTCTGCAACTGTTGCAGCGTGCTGAGCCGCTTCCGATGCTGGTCTTTGAGAGCCGACTTGAGACAGCGCGTGATCAGTTTGTTCAAAACCGTGACGACCTGCTCGAGTGAGCCGAGACTCTGAGCCAAGCGGAGGGCATAGCGGCGGACCAGATGCTGGACTTTCACCGGACTCAG
>PMCF01000451.1 GCA_003154115.1 Anaerolineae bacterium | reverse complement strand
CCGGACAGCGACATCGACGTGTTGGTTGAATTCGAGCCGGGCCGCACGCTGCTGGATCGCATCGGGTTGATGCAAGACCTGGAAGACCTGCTGGGCCGCAAGGTCGATGTGGTGACGGAGAAAGCCCTGCATCGAATGATCCGCCAGCAAGTGCTGGAGCAGGCGGTGCGGCTATGAGGGACGATCGCGTGTATCTGGTGCACATCCTGGAATGCATTGAGTGGATGTTACTACTCAGCCGTCATGCCCGAAGGCTTCGCGCATGCGTGCCGCCAGGCTCCGGGGGAGCCTGGGTACGGCATATCGGGCATCCAGACTTGCCGCTGGCAGAGTTTCTGGATTCCCGGCACGTTGTGCCGGCGACGCGCCAGGCGGAAGCGTGCGGGAATGACAATGCCATACCACGGTTGATCTGAAAATGTGGGGCAAGATGCCATTTTGCCTGGCAAGTCACCGACTTGCCCTACATCGCGCCACTTTCATGCTTTGTGGTGAACGCAGTTCATGGGGTCTGAGTAGTAACAGGAGCAATATCATTTCCATATGGGCGCAAGTTGTTTGACAAACAGGCTGGTGTGCTATAATATAGGCATATCCCCCCTGTCCCTTCGGGGACAGGATGCGAGGCGGTCTTTGACCGCCTCTGCTTTTTTAACTCCTCGGCGCGAAACATGAAAACGATTGTTTACATCGATGGTTTCAATCTGTACTATGGAGCGGTCAAGGGCACGCCCTATAAGTGGTTGGATGTTTTGGCGCTCTGTAAGTTTCTTCTGCCCAAAAATGACATCGTCCGAATTAAGTATTTTACGGCTTTAGTCACGGCTCGCCCCACTGACCCCGACCAACCCAATCGCCAGCAGGTGTATTTGCGCGCCTTGCGCACTCTTCCCAACCTGGAAATCATTTACGGCCATTTTCTTGAGCACGTGATCATGATGCCGCTGGCCAATCCAGCGCCCGGCGCGCCAAAACATGTGCGGGTGATCAAAACGGAAGAAAAAGGCTCAGATGTGAACATCGCCGCCCACCTGATCAATGATGGGCACAAGCAGCGCTATGCAGCCGCCATTTTGATCTCCAACGACTCCGACCTGGTGGAGCCGGTTAAGATTGTACGCTACGAATTGAAGTTTCCCGTGGGCGTGCTCAACCCGATTCCCGCTAAGCCCAGCCATGAATTGCGCAAATATGCGACCTTCGTCAAGCCCATTCGCCAGGGAGTTTTAGCCGCCAGCCAGTTCCCGCCAACGTTGACTGACGCCGTCGGAACATTCCACAAACCGCCCGCCTGGTAAGGCTGGACTTGGCAATGCTTCGAAAACAGATTGGAAGTCAAGCATGCCCAGGAAATCATCTCAACCCGAATTGATCCGCGAAGAATGCGCGGAATACCAGATCACGCCTGAAGAACAGGCGCGCAAGGCGGAGTACCGCGCCCGCCTGCGAGCATTTCTAGAGGACCCCGCCTCGCGCCAGATCGAAGGCTTTCCCATCGGCGAGAATGAAAACACAGGCGTTGGATAGCCACTCACTACAATAACTGACCCGGCGGCAGCGGCGCAACCGCAGAGTAAAGTCCATACGGCTTGGCCCACTGGCATCATCGCCCGACCTCGTGGAGCATAGAGGTCGGGCGGTTTTATTTTCGCCCGCGTTCAATCGATGCTATACTACTCGCAGCAACACCATCGCGCCACGCTGTCGCCGCAGGCGAGCAGCCGGAGCGATGGCTAACGCGGGAAGTCGCGTCAACGCCGAGACCTTCGGTATCACATTCTCAGGCTGTGCGTGATTTATCGCGTGCGGCCTGTTTTGTTTATTGCTCACGATGAGGATGTGTACATGCCTCGTATCTTTGATAACATCGAGCAACATCTACTACCCGCTCTAAGTCAGACCCTGGCCGTCTCTCATCGCGCAGACTTCTGTGTCGGATACTTTAACCTGCGCGGCTGGAAACAGATTGACCGACACATCGAGCAATGGACTGGCGATGATGATCAGCGCTGCCGTTTGTTGGTCGGTATGCAAAATACGCCGCAGGAAGAATTACGACAGGCGCTCAGCCTGGCCGACACGAATGAGCCAATCGATCAATCGAAGGCAGTGCGTCTGAAACGCAAACTGGCTGAGGAATTTCGCCAGCAGCTGATGCAGGGCGCGCCCACTGACGCGGATGAGGCTGGCTTGCGCCGACTGGCACAGCAATTGCGTGATAAGAAAGTTGTTGTCAAGCTCTATCTCCGCCACACGCTGCATGCCAAACTCTATTTGCTGTTTCGCGCTGATTACAACAACCCTGTCACTGGCTATGTCGGCAGCAGCAATCTCACCTTTGCCGGGCTATCGTATCAAGGCGAACTCAACGTCGATGTGCTCGATCAAGATGCGGCGAATAAACTCGCGGCGTGGTTCGAGGGCCGCTGGGGTGACAAGTTTTGCCTGGACATCTCAGCAGAACTGATCGCCGTTATTGAAGAGAGCTGGGCCGTTGCTCAACCCACGCCGTATGAAGTGTATTTGAAAATGGCTTACCACCTAGCGCAAGAAGCGCGCGCCGGATTGAGTGAATTTACTCTGCCCATTGAGTTTCGCCATAAGTTGTTTGACTTCCAAGCGGCGGCGGTCAAGATTGCAGCGCATCATCTCAACAAGCGCGGCGGCGTGCTGATTGGCGATGTGGTAGGCTTGGGCAAAACGCTCATGGCAACCGCGCTGGCTCGCATCTTTGAAGAGGACACGGGTGTCAGCACGCTCATCATTTGCCCCAAGAACTTGAAAGCAATGTGGCAAAGCTATGTCGATCAATATGGACTGCGGGCCAAGGTCATGTCCAGCAGCGTGGCGCGCAAAGAATTAGCCGAAGTGCCAGCGCGTTTTCGACTCGTGCTCATTGACGAAAGCCATAACTTCCGCAACCGCGAAGGCAAGATTTATCGCGCCATCAAGGAATTCATCGATCAAAGCGACAGCCGAGTGATCTTACTCACGGCCACACCCTACAACAAGTCTTATCTGGACTTGTCAGCCCAACTGCGGTTGTTCGTGCCGGAAGACATGGACTTGGGTGTCCGGCCAGAACATTTACTGCGTGACATCGGTGATGCCGAATTCGCCCGACATCAAGTGCTGCCCAATACTTTGGCCGCCTTTGAATATAGTACGTTTGCAGACGACTGGCGCGACTTGATGCGACTGTATCTCGTTCGCCGCACGCGCAGCTTCATCCAGGCGCATTACGCCGAAACAGATCCAGAGACTGGCCGCAAATTCTTGGTCTTTGAAGATGGGTCGCACTCTTTCTTCCCCGCGCGTGATCCCAAGACGCTCAAGTTTTCCCTCAACACGCGTGATAAGGCCGATCAATATGCGGCTCTATATTCTGAGACGGTTGTCGATGTTGTCAATAATCTCGCCTTACCGCGCTACGGGCTTGGCCTCTATCTGAAAGCCAATGCCGAGCAACTCGCCACGGCTGCTGAAAATAGAATGTTGGAGAATTTGTCTCGCGCGGGCGCACGTTTATTAGGCTATTGCCGCACGGGCCTCTTCAAGCGCTTAGAGAGCAGCGGGCAAGCCTTCATTCAGTCACTCGATCGGCATGTGCTGCGCAACTATGTCTTTTTGTACGCACTCGAAAATGGATTGCCGTTGCCCATCGGCACACAAGATGCCGAGATGCTCGATCCGGGCAACAATGATGCAGACGCCGATTCGCCGCAGATGGTCTTTGATATCGATGAAGACAACGATGAGAAGTCTAGCGAGACTGAGGAAGCAGCTGCGCACTTCACCGCCGAATCTTATCAGCAGCGGGCCAGGCAGATTTACCAGCTCTATCAGACGCAGTATCGACGCCGTTTCAAATGGCTGACCTCAACCCTCTTCACGAACTTGCTCACAGAAGGTCTCAAGCAGGATGCCGCGCGGTTGATCACGGTGCTGAAAGCCAATGGCCAATGGGAACCGGCGCGTGACCGCAAGTTGAAGCGGCTGCTTGAGTTGATCACAAAAGATCATCCTAATGAAAAGATATTGGTCTTTACTCAATTTGCCGACACGGTCAATTATTTGGCCGCCGAGCTGAAGCGGCGCGGCGTGAAAGCTATCGAAGGCGCAATAGGTCAATCCGAAAACCCCACTGCCTTGGCTTGGCGTTTCAGTCCGATCAGTAATGGCAAAACGTATCCACCCGATCAAGAATTGCGCGTGCTCATCGCCACTGACGTGCTGTCCGAAGGACAAAACTTGCAAGACGCTCATATCGTGGTCAATTACGATTTGCCGTGGGCGATCATTCGTTTGGTCCAGCGAGCGGGACGCGTCGATCGCATCGGGCAGCAAGCGGAAGTGATCAACTGCTATTCATTCCTGCCGGCCGACGGCGTGGAGCGCATCATTCGTTTACGCTCACGAGTGCGTCAACGCTTGCAGGAGAACGGCGAGGTCGTCGGCACCGATGAGCAGTTCTTTGAAGATGAACGCAACGCCGACCAGCTGCGCGATCTTTATACTGAGAAGTCCGGCATTCTGGATGATGATTTGGATAACGAAGTTGATCTCGCGTCCTACGCCTACCAAATCTGGCATGACGCTATCAAAGGCGATCCAACACTGGCGAAGAAGATTGCCGAAATGCCGGACGTCGTGCTGTCGACTCGTCCGCACGTGCCGAGCGTCGAGCGACCGGCGGGTGTTCTGGTTTACATGCGCACTGCCGAAGGCGCGGATGCGTTAGCTTGGGTCGATCGAAAAGGCAACAGCGTCACACAGTCACAATTGGCGGTATTGCGAGCCGCTGAATGTAAGCCCGATACGCCAACGCTGCCACGCCAACCCGAACATCACGATCTCGTGCGCCAATCGGTCGAGCTGATGATTCAAGAAACCAAAACGATTGGTGGACAGCTAGGGCGTCCATCCGGCGCGCGTTACAAGACCTACACTCGCCTCAAAGCCTACGCTGAAGAGCTGAAGGCTCGCTCCCCGCTGTTTGTCCGCGACGAATTACAGCGCGCCGTGGATGACTTGTATCGTTATCCTTTGCGCGAAGTCGCTAAGGATATTATCAACCGCCAGTTGAAGTCGGGGATCAGCGCTGAAGACCTGGCCGATTTAGTCATCAACTTGCGCGACGAGAACCGGCTGAGTGTGATTCTTGAAGAAGGTGAGACCAGCGAGGATGAACCGCGCATCATTTGTTCGTTAGGATTGTCAGCCCCATGACTATCAACTATCGCCAGTCACGCCAATATTTGGAGGACTTCGATTTCAAACGGCTGTTTGTTGAAGAGTTGGGCTGGTCGCATCGACCAGGCAAAGCCACACCCATTGAAGTCGATGGGGAAACGTATCGCGTTCAGCCCGTCGCCGAGTTGGGCGGTATGTTGGTGTATTTATGCGAGTCGCACAGCAGTGATGTGCCGCCCGCCAATCTGCGCAAGAAGATCGATAAGCGCGTCAGCGAGTTGGCCTACGAGCATATCCTCATCTTTGTCGATCAAGCGCGCACCAAAGCCGTATGGTTGTGGGTTAAGCGTGAACCCGGACAGGCGGCCAAAGCCAAAGAGCATACGTATCACACGGGCCAGCCGGGCGATTCCTTGCTGCAAAAACTCGCGGGCATCGCTTTCGAGATCGACGAACTGGATGATGAAGGCCGCGTGTCCATTGCCGAAGTCGTGGGTAAGGTCGTCAAACAATTCGATGTTGATCGTGTCACCCGACGCTTCTATGACGAGTTCAAAAGCGAGCACGATAACGTCTTAAAGTTCATCAAAGGTATCGATGCAGCAACGGACCGCGCCTGGTACGCCTCGCTGATGCTCAACCGCCTGATGTTCATCTACTTCATTCAGAAGAAAGGCTTTCTGGACGGCGATGCAAACTATTTGCCGAACCACTTGCAGGCCGCCAAAGCCGTGGGGCGTGATCGGTTCTATCGGGATTTCCTGACTCCGCTCTTCTTTGAAGGTTTCGCCCGTGATGAAGTTGATCGATCTGCCACCACTCGGAAACTTTTGGGACACATTCCATATCTAAATGGCGGCTTGTTCACGCCGCACCAGTTGGAACAGCAGTATGGCAATTCGATCCAGATTCCGGACGCGGTGTTCGAGCGCTTGTTTGCATTCTTCGAACAATATGCGTGGCATCTCGACGAGCGGCCCCTGCGCGCCGACAACGAGATCAATCCCGATGTGCTCGGTTACATCTTTGAGAAGTACATCAACCAGAAGCAGATGGGCGCGTATTACACCAAGGAAGACATTACCGGCTACATCTGTCGCAATACGATCTTGCCGTTCTTGTTTGATAAACTGGCTACATTTCGCTATGACGCAGTGCATCCACTGCCGCTGAAAGACGTGGAGCCGTACCTCTATCCGGCAGTGAAGCAGACCGAATACCTGCCGACCGAAACCGATCGCGAGTATGCGGCGCGGCAGAAACGTGTAGCTCAGACCCGTGAGGTTTTGAAAACCTCACGGGTCTTGACCATCAACGACCTGATCACCTACAACCTCGACATTGAACGCTTTGCGCAGGACTGGCTGCGCGGGCTGACCGATCCCCAAACGCTGCGCGCCTTTTACTTTGAATGCTTGCGCAAATTGACGGTGCTCGATCCAACCGTCGGCAGCGGCGCATTTCTATTCGCGGCGATGAATATTCTGGAGGCGCTGTACGAAATCTGTTTGGACAAGATGGAGGAGTTGAGCAGCGCCAAGTATGCCGACTTTACGGCTGAACTGAAGCGCGTAGCCGATCATCCGAATCGACGCTACTTCATCTTCAAGAGCATCATCGTCAACAACCTGTATGGCGTGGACATCATGGACGAGGCAGTGGAGATTTGCAAACTGCGTTTGTTCTTGAAACTGGTCTCGCAGATCAACGACGCCGAGCACATCGAGCCGCTGCCCGACATCGATTTCAACATTCGTGCGGGAAATACATTGGTTGGTTACACTAGCCTTGAACAGATCCAAGGCTCATCGTTGTTTGGTTACGGTGTGTCCGACAAAATTCGTCAGGCCGACGCGGCGCTACGCGCGTTCCGTGATCTACAAACCAAACGTGGCATCAACGCCCGCGCATTAGCTAAAGCTAAGTCCGACACGCAGAAGTTGCTGACCGAGATTGAGCGCGAACTGAACGGAACGCTGCAATTGGAATATGGCGCGAGGAAACTCGATGCGTTTGTCGAGTCGCATCGCCCGTTTCACTGGTACGTAGAGTTTAACAGCATCATGCAGGATGGCGGGTTTGATGTCGAAGTGGGCAATCCGCCATATGTGGAGTACAGCATAGTCAAGAAAGAATATCAGGTGCGTGGATTTGAGACGGAAGACTGCGGAAATATCTATGCGCTCGTTATGGAGCGTTCCTTTTCGATTCTGCGTGATTACGGACGGCTTGGAATGATCGTCCAGTTGTCTTCAATTTGCACCGATAGAATGGCGGGGTTGCAAGAGTTGATCCGACAAAAGTCTTCGAATGTTTGGATTAGCAACTATGACGACCGACCGGGTAAGTTGTTCGACGGCTTGGAGCATATTAGAGCTGCGATCATAGTCGCGCAAAATGCACGGTTAAGCAAAGAGGGACTGAATATCTTTTCAACGAACCTCACGCGCTGGTATACAGAATTTAGGCCACATCTTTTGCAGTCAGTTGCATACGGCGAAGTAACGGGCTTAGAAATACCTGGGAGCATTCCTAAAATCGGCGACGCGCAGTTGAAAAGTTTGATCAACAAGGTATGTCATGAACCAGAAACTGTTGCCGCAGTGTACGATTCAACTTCTTCACATGTTGTTCATTACTATCGTTCGCCTCTATATTGGATTAGAGGCATGGATTTTCTACCGTTTTTTGAGTCGGCTTCCGCAAATAGGTCTGTACATCATTTCAAAGATTTCAACCTCAAGGATGCAAAGTATGCCAAAACCGTTGGCTGCCTAATTAACAGCAGTCTTTTCTATGTGTGGTTCATTGTGTATGGCAATGGCCGGAACGTTGCTCTGCGTGATATTCTGACATTCCCGTGTGATATTGATTCTCTTCACGCAGGATACGGTGATCAGTTGAGTCAGTTGTTCAAGGCTCTGATGAAAGATTACAAGGCACATTCAGAAATCACTGAGCGAAAAGACGGTGTGAAACTACAAGAGTTTAACCCCAGTCTGTCCAAGCCCATCATCGACGAGATCGATCGCGTGCTGGCGCGGCACTACGGCTTCACGGACGAGGAGTTGGAGTTCATCATCAATTACGACATCAAGTATCGGA
>PMCF01000226.1 GCA_003154115.1 Anaerolineae bacterium | reverse complement strand
CGCTTGCGTTCGGTGATGTCGGTCATGATGCCGGTTACGCCCATCAACTGATCGCCCTCCCAGAGCGCACGGCTGGACGTGTGCACGTGAAGCACCGCGCCGTTTTTGGTGAACAGTCGGAACTCGTGCAAGCCCACGGCACCCGCCAGGGTCCGTTGAATCTCAGCCTCCAAGCCGGGAAGGTCGTCGGGGTGTACGAAGCGGTCGATAGGCAGTCGCATGACTTCATCCACCCTGTACTGGGTAAACCGCTCGATGACCGGGTTAACATAGGTGAAACGGCTCTCGGTGTCCAGGCAGAAAACGACATCGTTGATGTTCTCTACCAAAGCACGGTATTTTTCTTCCGATAGATTCAACATCTCCTCGGCCTGCTGGCGCTCGACGATTTCTCGGTGCAATTGCCTATTCTGCTCGGCGAGCTGCTTCTGCATGGCCTGGACGGCTAGATGCGATCCAACTTGAGCTAAGACGGCTTCCATCTGATACGGTTTGGTAATGTAATCGACCGCCCCCGACTTGAAGCCCATCACCTTGTCCTGCATTTCGGACCGCCCCGTCACAAAGATCACCGGAATGTCGCGGGTGCGTTCGCTCGCTTTCAGACGTTCGCACACTTGATACCCATCCAGGCCTGGCATCATGACATCGAGCACAATGAGGTCGGGGAGAGTAGCCCGGGCAATCTTCAAAGCCAGTTCTCCCCCAGAAGCAAGCTCGACCGCATAGCCTCCCTCCTTCAGCACACTTTTTAAGAGCTGAAGATCGATGAGATCATCATCTACAATTAAGATCCTGCTTGCTGGTTCGCTTTTTCCATTTTGAATCATGTCAACCCTCCAGTCTGCTCGCCCTGCACAGATAACGGATCAAGTCATGCCGGGCGTGAATTCATATGGGTGTGGCTAAATCTGGTTGAGTCGTAGGGGCGACCCTCGCGGTCGCCCGCATTTGGACAGGCGCAAGGCCCTGCCCTTACATTGGCGATCAACTGAGTTTAGCCACACCCAATTC
The DNA here is from genome assembly GCA_003154115.1 of Anaerolineae bacterium. Lineage (GTDB taxonomy): Bacteria > Chloroflexota > Anaerolineae > Fen-1058 > Fen-1058 > Fen-1058. Next base: position 4,465 of record PMCF01000226.1, on the reverse strand, counting down.
ATATGAGGTATTTTCCGATGGGAAAGACCTGCGGCCAATGGAAGAACGCCCTGCCGTCTCATGGCAGAGCAGCCGTGACTCCAAATATTGAGCGGCGATTGTGCGATCATTCGCCTCTCCACGCATGCTAGGAAGCGTGCCTCCATTATATATCCAATTGCAGGTGTTCGTGAATCCAGATTTCAAAGCCGTGGTAGCGCTGATCTTCTCAAACGGGAGAATTCGGCCGGGATTGCTCACGAGGAGTGGCGGGGGAGGTAGTCTGCTACGTCTACCCACGTGACCCGGCATAAGACTCCACGGTCCCGTCTTCACCGTCCACCCACACGGACATACCCGTCTTGAGCTGATCGATCGGAATCTGATCCACGCACGGTATCTCGGCGATGATACATCCTACGGCGGTGATCGTCTCGCATTGCGCGTTGACGATTGCCGCCGGAGCCAGGCCGTTCCTCTTCAACCGATAGAGCGTGTACGACCCCACGGTCGATCCCTTGCCGGTGGGAAAGACCAGCACCTTGCCGCTGATCGATTGTCCCTCCAACTCGTGCCCCGTTTCGACGATCGCGCTTGTGTCGGGATCGACGCCGCCAAAGAACGAGATGCCCATCGAGGTGACCAGCGCTTCGCCTTGTGCTTGGCCTTGATAAATCTTGCGACCGTGGAATTTCATTTGATGTCCTTGGATGCCTCACCCCCAACCCCCTCTCCCGATTTGAACTGCGGAAATCTGGAGAGGGGGAGTTGCGGCTCCCCTTCTCCTGAATCGTCGTGTGATTCAGGAGAAGGGGCAGGGGGATGAGGCTTATTTCAGCGTCGCTAACACTACCTCATCAAACGGTTTGATGATGGTCTTGAATTTGTTTTTCCCCGCAGCGTAGTAACACGCCTTCGCGCTGTCAGTCACCAGCACCTTGAAGCGACCTTTAACCGGCGCGACGACGCAGCACGTGTCGGCCGCAAACTTCGCGCCCGCTTCCTCGATGCTGCGCGTGTAGCCCATCATGTCGGCCATCTGTTTGGTGGGCCGCGCGGTGGTGATCCAGAATTCCTTGGTGACTGTGCGGCCCTTCAATAATTCGGCAATGCGCGCAATCTCGTTGAGGGTAAGATGCGGGCAGCCGAGGCTGACAAAGTCCGCTTCGTCGGATTCCGCCGAAGTGAGCGCAGCTTTAGCCGCATCCAGATCGGCCTGCGTGATCGTGATGTGCTCGTCGGGCGGCGCATACCGATCGGCTTCGGGCGTGACGCCGCGCATGTGGAACAACGCCGCGCCGCCATAAGTCGCCACACTCGCGCAGAACGATTTGAGATTCTCCACGCTCGCTTGATCGACGCCGAGAATGTACGCAATCGGCTTCTGCTTGAAGCGTTCCAGCTGCTTGCCGATGACGACCCCCAGCGCGCCGAAGTCGTCGTTGTCGGGCAGGGCGACTTTGACTTCAAGCGTGATGCCGGGGCGGCGATTTTCTTCGAGGTGAAAGCCGTATTCGGGCGTGATGCCCGTCAGGGCTGCGGCGAGTGCGCTGGGTCCGCCCTCTCGATTGCTCCGCGCGCCGATGACGGAGTTGGCGTAGCACACGGCGCTGCTCTCGGCCCACGCGATGTGCTGCCCGAAGTGCGGCGAGTTGCCGATGAGGTAGGGCGTGCACGAGCAGGTCGTCACGACGTTCATGCGCGCGAACGCGTCGATGACAAGCATCTGGCTGCGCGCAAATTCCTCGCTGATGCCCAGCGCCTGCCAGTTCTCGATATCCATTCCGGCGGGATTCAACGTGGTGAGCACGCGCGTCCTCCCGCCGCCATCGGCCATCTCCGACAAAAAGTGCAGACCCGCTTCGCCGAGATTATCGTAACTCACGCCCGCGATCTGCACGGAGGTGACGGGCACCATCCGTTCTGCGTCGTAAATCGTGCCCAACGCGACGAGAATCTCCATCGCCTTCTGCGTGGCGCGACCATATGCGCCGTCGAGCATTTGTTGTTCTTCAGGGGTTAGTTTCATCTTACACCTGATTTGATCGTGAATTCACTGTCTCAATTTACAATTGAAACTCTGCAACAACCGGATAATGATCAGAAGCCTTAAAAACGGCAGCCGGCTCGCGAACTACCCAGCAATTGGTTAGGCGCGACTTCAATGTATCATTGACCAAAATATAATCAAGCCGCGAGTTTGGCCTCGGCGGGGGTAAAGTAAAGCCATCATCGTTGGGATGCAAAGCACGAAAGCAGTCGGTAAGACCGGCAGAGAGATATTTGTGAACGGAAAAATGATAGACACGATTGCCCTGGGTCAGGATAATCAATTTTAGCCAGTTAGGCATCTGGCTAGTTACAACGCGATCATTGGGCGCAATCGCGTTAAAGTCACCCGCGATCAAACAAGGCTCTGCGGCATTTGGTTTTGCGCGTCCAATAATCTGCCTGGCTTCCCACCAACGCCAGAACTCACAGATCACCGATAAATTCGCCATGGGATGGATCCCGAAGAGCCGAAGTCTTTTGTTAGGTTGATACTCAATTTCGGCTTCGACGACATTGCGCCATATCGGGGGAAAAGGATGATAACTTTGACATGAGATGACGGGCAAGCGGCTCAACAATGCGACACGACGTTTCCTGTTACCGCTTGCAAAAAACGAATCCATCTTGAGCGCGCCAGGGAGATGTTGAACAAGGCCCTCGTGATAAACCTCTTGCAGTATGGCTATATCGGGTTGTACATCTTGGAGCACTTCAAGAAGATATTCTTCGCGTCCTTCACCACCGTCAAGGATATTGTAAGTCATTACTCGAAGCGAAACTGAGTTTTCAGACCTTGTTGAGTTACTCATTTTAAGAATCTACTCAAGTCAATCATCGGAAACGGTGCGCGATTGAAGTCTTTGCCGTGCGCGACGAGCGGTTTTGTCAGATCAAAACCCATCTTCGTGGTGAAGTGAGATCCGCTTTCTGCGCTTGGGTCGAGACTCGAGCCTTGCTCACGCGCCTTCACGATGAGATCGGTGTCGCCCTGAAAGCGCGTCGCCAGTGCCCACTCCACTTCCAGCGGATTGTAGATGTCGATGTCGCCATCGACCACGAAGATGTGCTTGCACGAGCGATGCCCGGCAAACGCCGCCTCGATCGCCTTCCGCCCATCGTCGTCGTGCTGCTTCTCGATCTGTACGATCGCGTGCAGCCACGAACACCCGCCGGGATCGATGTTCACATCGAGGCACTTCACCACCTCGTTGACCTTCTTGAAGATAGTCGGTTCGCGCGGCATGCCCATCAGCAGTTTGTGCTCCAGCGCGCCGGGTAGCAGTGCTTGCCAGATTGCAGCGCGGCGATGAGTGATGGCCTTCACGACGAACACCGGCTCCTGCCGGATCACGTCGTAAGTCTCAGTCAGATCGACGAACGGGCCTTCGGCATGCAGTCGATCGAGATAGACCGTTCCCTCGATGACGAACTCGGCCTCGGCGGGCACGAATAGATCGACGGTCTTGGCATGTACGACAGGCACTGGCTCCAGCGCGTTGGCGATCTCCAACTCGTCGATGCCCAGTTCCACCGACGTCGCGGCGGCGGCTAAGACGTTGGGCGAATTGCCGATGCAGATCGCCACGTCGAGCTGCTTGAGATCGCGCAGGTAGGTGTCGAAGTGGCGCGAACGCACGATGCGCACGGCCAGCTCCGTCGATGAGAACTGCATGCAGCGATGGAAGTCGGCGTTTTGCCCGTAGGTGGGATGCTTCGTAATCACCACGCCCGAGCTAATGTAGTTGCCGCCGTCGCCTGCGCAGTGACGCAGCATAGGGAGAATATCCAGATTGGGATTGGTGACAATCACTTCCTGGCACGGCGCAGCGGCCACGATGCCGCAGGGCCGCCGTTGATCGATCGCGCGGGCGAGGAACGGAATGATCGCGTTGACTTTGATGCCGAAGTAGTCGGCAAAGCTGGCCTTAGCGCAAAACAGATTCCCCATCACACGAAACGGCGCTTCTTTCACGCACTCAAACAACATCGGCTTCGGCTCCAACTGCTTGAGTACCCCGGCGATTTCGTAAGTCTTCGAAATAGGCGCAGCAACTTTGATCAAATCGCCGTGTTCCTCAAGTTGATGAAGGTAGTCTCGTAGTGACATGCGGATTCCTGTTGGCAGAGTGCTGCGATTTTAGCACAAACCTCCGCCTTGTACGCAGCACGTTCCCATTTGCCTTGCCGTGCGCAGCGGACCGAGTGTGGAGCAGGCCCTGGTCGACCAATTGAAGAAGGATGCGGTTGCGCCTCTGAAGGCGGTAGATGGCAAAGACGCGTGGGGCGAGATGGAACCGGGTAAATGGATCGCGGTGGCGTTCAAAGGCGAGAAGTATGTTGAGCGGGTATAGTGTGGATACGATTGGCGAGTGATACTTGTTGTTTTTGTACTGCACTTCAGCGGTGCGCCAGCAATTCCCGTTTTGACTTGGGT
>PMCF01000214.1 GCA_003154115.1 Anaerolineae bacterium | reverse complement strand
GTCAAACTGATTGTGAGCCATGCCAATTTTTCCTGCCATCAACCTTCAGACGGATGATAGCAGGACTTTTTTCCAGATATCATTCCAGTCAGGTTCATTCCCGGCATTTTATGCAGAAAAACTTCCTCCAGGAACGCTCATTGACCTTGCCAGTATAGAACGACTCCTCTCTCCGGTCAACTGTGGAATGTCGTCTACTCTCAATCCCTGTCCCATCGATCCTTCGCAAAATGCGAGGACTCGGTTTCTAGGGACTGACCCTGGTGGAATCCACCAGACTCCTCCGCCAGACAAAACGCCGCCAGCGAGGAATTCTCTCACTGGCGGCCGAGTGTTGACTACTGAATGCTAACCGCTCATGCGGCAGGCTCTGCTTTTTTCGTATCACTGCAACTGCGTGGCGATCAGCGCCACCGACAGCATCACGATGACGAGACCCAAATCGCAGCGGCGGCCGGTGCCGGCCTTGTTCGCGCAGCTAAAGACGAGAACGACGAGGAGCAGCGGAAGCCAGATTGCCATGATACACCTCCAGTGGTTGTGTGCGTTTCTACCGATTTGACGCTGGAAGGGTCAGAAATGTTCCGCAAATCCTTTAGTCCTGACACGTGCTTAAATCGGGGAAAATCTGACGGGCGTAAATATCCAACTGCGTTTTTGATGTCAAGGGAAAAACGAGCACTAAATCCACCACGCGCGTTGGGGTGTCCAGCTTGATCCAGTCGCGGATGAGATACTTTTCGCCAAGGTGCTCAGCGGTAAATTCATGCAAAGTCAAATCATCTTCTGCTTGAGTGCAGGTCGTCACGCGTTGCAGGTTCTGGTAGCCAACAAAGAAGACATCCCGGAAGTTCTCAGCACTGAAATAACGGTCAATGTCTTTCTGGGTATAGCCACAGCTGAAGATCATGTAATCCAGGTAGGCTAAGCTGCCCGTCCCATCGTTCATCCAGCTGACACTTGCTCGCATTGATTTCACCGTGTAACTTCTCTGCCATTCCTTTGATTTGAAGGTATCTCCGGTAAAAGCCAGACTGTAATCCACGTCGCGTTGAGTGGGATCCGTAGCCGACTTGCAGTCCGGGGCGTTGGGGAGGACGGACGACAGCCCTTCGGTGACTGAATTGCAGGCTAGCGCGATGATTAGCGCAAGCGGTAATCCAAGCATGACGAGCAAACGTTTGGTAGGATGTAATCCTGGCATGGCGCTCCTTGGTCTAATTCTGATCGACACTGTAATTCATCCGCGCTAACTGCTGCTGTTGCGTTAGAGGTGCAGGGATTATAACAGGACCGAGGCCGCGCCGTAAACAACGAATGGACAGGCCCATCATTCGTTCGTCACGACTAGTCTGCGCGCACTCTTGTGCGCCGAGTCAGCCGCCACAACCCCAGCAAGATCAATTGCTTCGCGCCAACCCGATCAGCCAGTACGTCGCTGCCGACGGTGAAGGTTTGCTGCACGAACTACCGTAGGGCCGGCACCAACCCGATCGAGGCGGCGGCGCGCGGTGCGCGGTGCACGGCGCGGCAGCGGCGTGAAGGAAGTCGTGGTCAAGCCGGTATCCTGAGCGAGCAAAGTGTTGCTATTGAACCGCAGAGCCGGATTTCTCGCAAGCAGCCGTGCGCCAGGCCGCGAATGTTAAGATTGGTTAAGATGGTGCGTTCGGGTATTGCACCGCGCCCCTCGCAATGCTATAATCGCGCCAATTTCTGGTTGACGATGCGTTGTCTGCGGCAGCGCGCGCAGGAGGTGAAATGGCCGAGATTGCAGTCGAATTAAGGGACGTGGTCAAGGAATTTGCCGAGCCGGAGAAAAAAGGTGAGGCGTTCGCCGCCGTCAACCACGTCGATCTTCAAATCAATGACGGCGAATTTTTCTCGTTATTAGGCCCTTCGGGCTGCGGTAAAACCACCTCGCTGCGGATGATCGCGGGATTTGAACTTCCCACCTCCGGCGAGGTTTTGCTTCACGGTAAAGCGATGGCCAAGACTCCGCCGTTCCAGCGCCCCGTCAACACGGTTTTCCAGAGCTACGCGCTGTTTCCCCACATGACGATCTTTGACAACGTAGCGTTTGGCTTGCAAATGAAGGGCGTTTCCAAGGCCGACATTGAACCGCGGGTGAAGGAAGCGCTCACGATGGTGCGCCTGCCCGGCTACGAAAGTCGCAAACCTAAGCAATTGTCCGGCGGTCAACAGCAGCGCGTGGCCTTGGCTCGGGCGTTGGTCAACCGGCCCGAAGTGCTGCTGTTGGATGAACCGCTCGGCGCGTTGGATCTGAAACTCCGCAAAGAGATGCAGTTGGAGTTGAAGACCTTGCAGCGCGAAGTGGGCATCACCTTCATCTATGTGACGCACGATCAGGAAGAAGCGCTCACCATGTCCGATCGGATCGCCGTGATGAATCGCGGCAAGGTCTTGCAGGTGGGCAACTCCAACGAGATTTACGAAAGCCCCAACTGTCGTTTCGCGGCGGACTTCATCGGCGAGATGAACTTCATCAACGGCAAAGTAAAGACGCAGACGGGCCGCGTGGTGGAAGTGACCGTCGATGGCACTTTGACGCTGGTTGCGAATTGCGACAAGACGATTGCGCCCGGCGCCGATGTGAGTGTGGCCGTGCGCCCGGAAAAGATGCACATCAATGCCGCCGACTTGCCCGAAAATGCCTTCCAGGGTCGCGTTCAGAGCGTAGTCTATATCGGCACCGATACTCACTATGGCGTGAGCGTGCCCGGCGGCCAGCAGGTGCGCGTACGGGAACAGAACAACATGCCCGGTTCACGCCCGCTGGCGAATGTCGGCGATGAAGTCACCGTGAGTTTTGCGGTAGCCGCCGGCCGCATTCTAACGGAGTAACCCATCCCACCACACCAGGCGGCCCACCGCCGCACAGCGGCGGGTATGGGCAAAGAGGGGGACTATCTCGTGTTACAAAAACTCCGTGAGAACAAGTCTTTGCAGGGCACCGCGCTCGTTTCGCCTGCGCTGTTGTGGATGATCGTGCTGTTGATTGTGCCGCTGCTCCTCGTCGTGGTCACCTCCTTCGGGCGGCGCGATCCCGATGGGAATGTGATCTACACCTTCACGCTGGATAACTACATCCGCCTGTTGGGCTTCAGCACGGATTGTGGTGCTCAGGCTGCGCCATGCTTCGACTCGTTGTACGCCGAGATTCTAGTCCGGTCGGTTGGTTTGGCGCTGGTGACGACGATTTTCACGATTCTACTGGGCTACCCCCTGGCTTATTTCGTGGCGCGCGCGCCGGCCAAACGCCGCAATTTGCTGTTGTTCTTGATCCTCGTTCCGCTCTGGACGAACTTCGTCATCCGGGTCTACGCCTGGATTCGTATCCTGCGCGCGTTTGATATTTTGTATACCCCGCAAGCGGTCTTGATCGGTATGATCTATGAATTCATCCCATTCATGATCCTGCCGATGTATACCTCGCTCGAAAAGATCGATCCGTCGCTGTATGAAGCGGCGGCCGATCTCGGCGCGAATTCGCTGCGCACGTTCTTGAAAGTGACACTGCCCCTGTCGCTGCCGGGCGTCGTGGCCGGAACGCTGCTGGTCTTTGTGCCGGTGATGGGCACGTTCGTCGTTTCGGATATTCTGGGCGGCAAGCAATTCGTGTTGATCGGCAACCTGATCCAGCGGCAATTCCTCGACGCGCGTGATCCTACCTTCGGCTCGGCGGCTTCGATCATTCTGATGGCGATGACGTTGATCGTCATGATTATCTACACGCGGAAGTTTGGCTTCGGCGAGGAGGTCGTCATAGGATGAGCAGCCGACGATCGCCATGGCTAACGCTGACCGTCATTCTGGTTTACGTGTTTCTCTATCTGCCGATAGTGACACTCATCATCTTTTCCTTTAACTCGTCACGCCAGAATGTCGTGTTTGAGGAAATTGTCAATCGCGATCCGTGCGGACCGTTCTACTGGTTCTGCACGCTGGCGAATAATCGCGAAGCCATCGACGCCGCGAAGAACACGCTGATAATCGCGATCTCCTCGACCCTCGTTTCGACCATCATCGGCACGATGGCGGCGTTGGCCTTGCAACGCCATTCCTTCAAGCTGAAGCTGTTTGCCGAAGCGTCGCTCTACATCCCGATCGTGATTCCCGAGATCGTGATGGGCATCAGCATTCTGGTGTTGTTTAATGCCGTGTTCAATTATTTGAACACGACTTTGAATCTGTCACCCGATCAACGTCTGGGGTTAGGTATCGGCACGGTCATCATCTCCCACATCGCGTTTAGTGTACCGTTCGTCGCGTTGACGGTGCGCGCGCGCTTGCATAGCTTCGATAAATCCGTGGAGGAGGCGGCCGCCGATCTCGGCGCAAATGAATGGACGACTTTCCGGCGTGTGACGCTCCCCTTGATCATGCCCGGCGTCTTAGCCGGCGCGATGCTGGCCTTCACGTTGTCGCTGGACGACTTCATCATCACGTTCTTTACAAACGGTCCCGGCTCGACGACGCTGCCGATCTACGTCTATGGTCTGCTGCGGCGGACGATCACCCCTGAAGTGAATGCGTTATCGACCGTGTGGATTCTGGTCGTATTCCTGGCGCTGATTGCGTCCAATCGCATCCAGCGGCGAGCTGCGTAGAAGCCAATGGCTGTGAGCGAGTAGCATTTCGCTGGCGACATCCCACTGCTATCTGCCATCGGCTATATATTCTCAAGGAGGAGAACCATGTTCAAGTCAAGCAGTACTTTGTGGAAGGGGCTGGCCGTGCTGATGATCCTCAGCATCGTGCTGGCCGCGTGTGCGCCTGCTGCCACACCGACTCCGGCGCCTAAACCGACCGAAGCCCCGGCGCAACCGACGGCGGCCCCTAAGCCCACCGAGCCGCCGGCCACCGTGGTCAAGGCCACAGAACCACCCCAACCGACGGATACGCCGAAGCCAACTGAGCCGCCCGCGCCTGCTCCGTTTGTTTCCACACCCAGTGGTAAGAAGGCCCCCTCGGGTTTTGAATGTCCCGCGCCTGCCAGCAAGATCGAGGTCAAGTCTAAAGAGTTGAATCTATTCGTGTGGTCCAACTACATTCCGCAAGACATTCTCGACTGCTTCCAGGAAGTCTATGGGATCAAGATCAATCGCAAGGAATACGCTTCGAACGAAGAGATGTATGCCAGCCTGTCGCAAGGCGGTGCCACTTATGACCTCGTGCAACCATCGGACTATTTTGTCAGCCTGATGATTCGGCAGGGCATGTTGCAGAAACTCGACCAGAGCCAGCTGGCCGTGTTGCCCTACTTCGATCCCAACTACCTCAACTTGCCGTTTGACCCCAACAACGGCTATACGATTCCGTATCAAGCGGGTACGGACGGGATCGTGTACAACGCCGACAAGATTAAAGATCCGCCCAAGTCATACGCTGATCTGTGGAAGCCGGAATTCCTCAATTCGAAGCACATGGTGGTGCTCGACGATTCACGCAGCGTCATCGGCGCCACGCTGCTCACGTTGGGCTACGACGTAAACACGAAGGATCCCAAGCAGTTGGAAGCGGCGAAGACGAAATTGACCGAACTGGCTAAGGCGGTCAAGTTGTATGATAGCGATAGTCCCAAGACCGCTTTGATTGCCGGCGACGCCGATCTGGGCATCGTGTGGACGGGCGACGTCGAGCTCGCGCATCGCGAGAATCCGGCTATTCTGTATGTGTATCCTAGCGAGGGCGTGGTCAGGTGGCAGGACAACTATGCCCTAGTGAAGGATGCGCCGCATCTGGATGCCGCCTATGCGTGGCTCAACTATTCGCTACAGCCCGATCTCTTCTGGTTGATGCTGCGCGACTTCCCCTACAGTAATCCGAACAAGGCGGCGTTGGATTTCGCTTCGACCAGCACGCTGAAGATCAAGGATGCCAATGGGAATGACACCACGCCGCAGGAACTATACAAAGCGTACATGGCTTCGCCCATTACCAACACTCCGCCGGATGCGCTGAAAGCCGGCCACCGCATGGATGATGTCGGCGACGCCACACCGCTGTACGACAAGATCTGGACGGAGATCAAGCAGTAACGTCCAGGAAAAATCGTCGTGATAAAGGGGTTAGGGGATTTACCCTGGCCCCTTTCTTGTATGAAGTCACGGAGTCACAAGGAGTCGCCATGTCCAGCGTCGAACACATCGGAACCGTATGGGGGCGCTCATTCAACATCATGGTGGAGCGCGGCGAAGGGGTTTACCTCATCGATACGGAGGGGCGTCGCTACCTCGACTTCACGTCGGGCATCGGCGTGACGAGCACGGGACACGCACATCCCAAAGTGGCGCAGGCCATTGCCAATCAAGCGACGAAGCTGATCCATGGTCAGGCCAACATCGTCTATCATAAACCGATGATGGAATTGATTGACGAGATGAGTTCCATCGTCGCCTGGCCGGAGTTGAGTGAATATTTCTTTAGCAACAGTGGCGCGGAAATTGTCGAAGCAGCCGTGAAGTTATCCAAACATGCGACGAAGCGCCAGAATACCATCGTGTTTAGCAGTTCGTTTCATGGCCGCACGCATTTGACGATGGCGATGACGACCAGCAAG
>PMCF01000128.1 GCA_003154115.1 Anaerolineae bacterium | reverse complement strand
CCGCTGGTCAGGATTCACAGCAAACATGGCTAAGCGCCCGCCGCGTAAGTCAGCGGATGTTCAGCCAGAAAGGTCGTGCGCGCCTCCGCAGAGACAAACGCGGTGAGCACTTCCGCGTGGTAGGCGGCCACGTCTGGCGACAAACTCATCAGCCACTTTTCCCGCGCCGCCCGCAAACGGGTGACGCGATACTGGAAGTAGTGGGTGCTATTGCTGAGGCACTCCCAACGGCCATCCACGGCGCGTGTGTGATCGTTGCAGATCGGGCATGGTCTCGTGGTGTACTTGAGCGCGCTGCCATCCGGCGCCGGCTTCCCGCCCGCTTTGAGATAAACCTTGACGGCGTGCTTACCGCGGCAATTGGTCGCACCGCAATTGCAGGTGTGATTCTTCAAGACCAGGTGAAAACGCGGCGTGCTACGCGGGCCAAGATCGACTTGATACCCGCCGGTGATCAACATGATGATCGGGTAGTGCGGCGGCGACGCTACGGGCGGCCAGACCGTCCGTCCAGTGGACTTCGTCGGTGTCAGTATCTGGAGCATAGGAACCTCCTGAACATCGTAGTGAAACGGCAACAGCCGGAGTCGAACCACCTCCGGCTTTCGGGCACATGGTGCTATTCAAATGTTGGCGTTCTAGTCCAAGACAGATCGCCTAGAACGGAATTTCATCCGCGCTGCCAACCGGCACATCGTCGTCGGACTTCCCGTTCTGGCCGTTGCCATTGCCGTTACCATCGGCCAACAGCGTGAGCGAGTCGGCCCACAGGGTCGTCCAGTATTTCTTCTGGCCGTGCTCGTCCTCGCGGCTCATCGTCTTCAATTTGCCTTCGACGAGCACACCCTTGCCCTTCTTGAGATACTGCGCGAGTTTGTCTACGCCTTCGCCCATTTTGGCGACGTTGAACCACTCGGTATGAGCGTTGTCGCCGTGGCCGGTTGTGACCCCCAGCGAGAACACCACCATTGCCTTGCCGGACTGCGTGGTCTTGAGTTCTGCGTCCTTTCCCAAGTTGCCCAGCGCGATGATGCGTTGATAACCATTCTTTTGACCCATCGGGCACCTCCTGTTGAGTAAATGTTGACGATCGAGCTAACCCGGAGGGTCGCCTCGATCGCCAGATACGTATTCGCTAAACATCGTTAAGCCGCGACCGCAGCCGGCTGATGCTTGAGCTGCGTGTACCAGGCCCTGAGCGACACCGCGCTGGCCGGCGGCAGTCCATGATTCTGCTCCACAAAGAGATCGTAGACTTTGCGGGTGTCCGGATGGTCGGGCGTGGTCGTGAAGTCGCAATACATCTTCTTCCACACGCGCAACGCGTTGGGCGAGGCTGGGGTGACCTGATAGACTTGCCGATATTCTGCAAAGGTCTCGCGCTCGACCTTGTTCAACGAGAGCGGTGTGCCGTCACCATAAAACAGCGACTGCACCTTCTCCGCGGCTTGAGTCGCGTCGCGCGCCGCAGTGCTGGCAGCGACCAGGTCGCCGTCGTCGCGGCCCAACGCGCGTTTGTTCTTTTCCAGCACCTCCGGATCGACGGGGCGCAGGCGCTTGAACTCGTTGTCGAAGTACCCTTTCACCACCGCCGCCTCCATCTCTTTCGAGAGCATCGGCCGGAAGCAACAGCCTAGATCGCCACAGCAGCCCTTGAGCGCGTCGGTAACGGCCGCCTTGAACGCCGTCTCGTAATTTTCGGTCGGCGTGGCCACCAGGTCGGTCTTGTCTTTCTTAAACCGGATCGGCGCAATGCCAATGTCGTAGCGCGTTACCTGGCTGCCCTCCGCGAAGGTGACGATCAAAGTGCCCGGCACGTAGACCAGCATTTCACCGCTGGGCAGTGTTTCCACAGAAACCTCGCCAATCACGAACGACCAGTGCGACGGCGTGAAGACCACGTCGAGGCACTCGGTGACGTATTCGTGCGCCGTGTAGGGGTTGCCCAGCGGGTCTTGCTGCACCGCCCAGGCGGGCGCCATCGTCAGCAGGCAGTCATACTGCCACGGCATCGTGCGTTCGCCTTCCAACGGAAACAGTGCATCAAACCGGCCATCCCGCACCGCCGCAGCGATGTTGCCGTTCTGCATGGGCCGGAAGCAGCGCCCTAGATCGGCGGCGCAGCCTTTCAAGGCATCCGTGGCCGCGCTCTTGTAGCCGGTCTCGAATAGCTCCGGCTTGGCGTCGGTCAGATCGGGCGACCCCGACTTGGCCTGCACCAGGCCCACACCCACATCGGAGCGTGTCGCCTGGACGCCATCGTCGAAGGTGACCACCAGCACGCCGACCACGTAGATCAAGTGGTCGTTATTCGCCAATGGCAGCGTCTTGAATTGCCCACCGGTAAACGCCCATTTGGCCGCGCCGAAAATCTTGTCCAACATCAAACGCACGAACTCGTGAAAGACCCACGGTTTGCCATGAGCCACCTTAGGGTCTTTCTTCACGGCCCACTCGGGGACCAGCCATTTCGTCAGCACCGTGATCTGTTCCAGCAACGTCAGCACGAAATCCATCACCGCCTCCTTCTGCCCCGATGACGGGGCGCCTGGTGTTACTGAACCGGTCTCACCCAGCGAAAGCCGCACAGCCTCGCTGTGCTTGCAGTTCAGTCCAGATTGGGCGCACTTGGCAGTGTAATCCTCGCAAGTGCACTTCCACTCCCGATCGGCGTCCAGCGTGCGGCGCACGGTGTACTGTGCATTGTCGCCGTTGGTGACGCGCCACTGATCGGGCATGATCAACTCGATCTGCAGTCGCCCGGCGCTCAGTGCTTCTTGCGCCCGCGCCGTGCGTTTGGCTTGCTCGTCACCGAGCACCACGAGGTCGAGTGCTGGCATCATTTTCGATCGAGGCCGGCCACGCCCGTGACCGCACACTGCAGCGGCGCGTTCTGCCCCTGGCAGATCTCGTGGTTGGCGAGCCGAACGCTACCGCGCACCACCGAGACGACATCACAACTGCCGCCGCCGTCACTGCCCTGATGGCAGGCCATGTCTCCCGCGCCATTGGTGTGGGAGTGGCCCGCTAGGCGCAGGGCCGGAACGGCCACAATGACCGCTCCACAGATCAACGTCACAACTACTGCCAGAATCGTTAGTTTACGCATGGTGTTTGTCCTTTCGCCCGCACGCAGCGGGCACATGGTGTGTTCTCCGGTCAGTACGGGCTGGCCGGGCATGGTGTCGGCTGGCTTACAAAGCACAGCCGTAACTACTGAGAGAGGTGGATACAGGGTGAGGCACGTGGTGAGCATCGAGGATGCTCAAGGTAGAGAAAGGACTCAAGCCCATTCAAAAAGAATGAGCAATGAGAACGAGGGAATAAAAGGACAGGCAGAAACCCTCTGTGTCACAATACGTGAGACGACTGGCACTGATGGATAGGCCAGTGTCACAGGCTGGCACGCTATACAGTGAAGGAGAAAACAACCCTGCTCAACGTCAGCCCTAACACCGTCGCCCGAAAATACGGAATCGAGTTGCAGGGCACGCTGGCGATTCATCGAGACGGAAGGACGATCAAGGCAACCTGGTGCACACGCGAGGGAGAATCATTCACGTTTTACTCGAAGGGTCAGTAGGACATCGAACGAGATAACGGAGACTACAGCGCAGGACACACGACGCCGCCCGGGTGCAATCGCTCTCTTCTACCATCGCAGAGCATGCCCCACTTTGACTGATTTTTCACTCGCTTTCTGGGGCTTTTCACCCACTAGATCCCCACTTGGAGCATGTCTAGTAGACCATAATTGATTCTTATGTGCGAAGGTAGAAAAGGGCAACTGCACCC
>PMCF01000222.1:5547-10708 GCA_003154115.1 Anaerolineae bacterium | reverse complement strand
GCTGCAATGATCTGCTCGCGGTTGGCCTCATCGGGATCAGGTGTTGGCGCGGGTTTGCTTTCCCTGATGAGTAAGGCGTTCAGCGCATCCTGAGCATCACGGATATACGCCAGCAGATCGCTTTTCTTGTCGGCAGGATTCCAGGCCAGACAATCCAGCACATGGCGCACATCAGCCGGGGTGATTGCGTCACCCGCATTAATTTCTTCGTCCTCCTGGTTGTCAGAGACTGTGATGGGCGTATGTTTTAGTGGAAATACCGCCGCGAAATCTGCACCGTGCCCGCCGAGAAACCCTTCCCGATCGGCGAAGACCGCCGTCGTGTGATCCTCGTCCAGCCAGATTACCGGACGATCGGGCAAGCCAACCAGCGTGGCCTGTGCCGTCTCGTACGCTGCACCGGTCACCAGGTACGCCTGGCACGTGACAAACGCATCATCAACCACGATTAGCGGTGTGTCGGGATGCAACGCGTTCCATGCCGCGACCAGGCTCAGCGGGTCATGTCCGCCGGCATAGGCCGGATAGACCCTGAGACCGTCGGACGGCCTGACTTGCGCCAGAAGCGCGTCGCGCTCGGCCTCGGCTTCAACTCGCAGCTGGTGCGGCGTCTTGCCATCGCGCCGCTGCACCGTCAGGATCAGGGGGCCGCTACAGCGCTCCCAGCCGGGCGGGATTTGTTCCGTCAGCGGCGGCGCGATAAGCTCCACCTCCACGTAGTTGCGCCCTTGCTTTTCAAGGAACCACGCAACCAGGAGTGCGGCCATATCGCGCACGAACGTCGCTCGTTTGCGCTTGGCGCGCAGTTTGAGATCGGCCCGATCGTGAGAGATGTGCAGATCGAGCGTCTCAAACTTCTTCATTTCACGCGCCAGTCGCGTCACATGATGAACGGCGGAAATGGGCAAGCCGCGCTTCATGAACGCACCTCCATCGCCGGCAGTACCAGCGCCGCTGTGACCAGATCGAATGCCGCTGCTGGTTCACCTGCGTTAGCCGGTTCACTGAGCAGCTGGACGGTCTCGATCGCGCCCAGCGCGACCTGAATCTCTTCCCGCAACGCGCGATCGATGTGACTCGATTCGGCGTCCATGGCCAGCGTTTCTGCCAGGATCGACCACGCCGTTGCCGGCATGATGATCGCCACCTTGTCGGGATCGATCAGGCGTGCCGTGTCTTCCACGGCCGCCTTGAAACGCTCAAATCCCTCTGGCACAATCTTGACGAAGAAGCGCCCGGTATAGGCGTCATCGATCAACGTTCGACACGCTTGCAACAAATTACTCATAGAGTCCTCCTTTTGTCCGCCCCATTCGGACGAACACATCGTGATTCGCGCGGACCGCGCGAACTCTTTCAAAACAACGCCAGTTGGCCGTGCTTGCCACCCAGCTGGGCCGCGTGCTCGGCTAGCCAATCAGCCACCTCATCCGGTGACCACATCCGTACCACGCCGCGATCTTCCAGCCGTCGGAACAACATCACCAGCAAGGCCATCGCCGACGTGCGCGCCAGCGCTTCCTCATCTTCGGGGTACTCGGCCGTCATGATCATTTTTTCGTAATCTTGATCAACCTCGTGCAACCGATCCAGAATAGCGTCGAGCGTCTCGTCTTGCGACAGCAGACAGACAAACCGATCAGCGTACTCCTCGGCCAGTTCCATCAGCCTGATGTTGCGCAACACGCACCACGTCTGTTCGTATTCCTGGCACAGTTCGTCGGCTTCAACGACCTGGTCCCGTGGGAGCGTATCAACGATCTCCCGATAGAGGCCTTCCAGCAGGGAGGCACTAGCGAGTAGATCACGAAACATCACCGGCCTCACTCAACGGCACATCCAGCAACGTGTTGCCGTGCTTGCTGCCCGCCCCCCAGCCACCCAAACGAATCACGTAGCGCTCGTCGAGCGGATAGGTCGGGTCACGGTAGATCTTTTCCACTGTCTCGCCGTGGTAGGTGACTGCCGGCCGTTGTTTGGCGGGCAGTGCCAGATACGCGGCAATGGTCATCGTCGTTATGGGCATAGCCACCTCCTGAAAAACTTCGTAATCGACCACGAGATCGATGACGAAGCGCTACTGGCCAGTCGTAATCGCTGGGACTGGCAACGGCTCCTCGACGAGATAAGCGCCCCGCTGGAGCCGATCGAGCAGCACACGCAAGTCATGGAGTTCAGACTGATACGCGTACGCTTCACCTTCGCCGGCATCGACGACCGACGAAGCGTCATCAAGCGCGCTCAGCACTCCAGTCAGTTTCTCGACCAGTGCCTGGCGGGACAGGGTGCCATACACCACGCGCAACAGATCTTCCAGCGTGATGCTGGTCTGGCTCATGAAGCCGCCGATCGAGCCATAAACCTCTGGGCCACCATCCGCCCAAATGACAGGTAGATCAGGCCAGGGCTTCGCGCCGGCGCGCCGGTCGACAAACACTTCGTCCGCCAGATCAGCCGACGCGCCGACGACGAGATAGACCTGCGCGCCGTGCGGCTTGGCCGCGATGATCAACGGGTGCTCGGGGTGCAACTGCCCCCGCGCATGGACAAACTCGGCCAGCGTTTCGTCTGGCTGGTCAGCCTCGACATTGACGGGATAGAAAACCAACGCTCGTTTCATAGATTGCTCCTTTCCTGCTCGCTCACGCGAGCGCATCGTGATTTTTCGGCAAGAGCATAGGGCGCCAGGGACAGCGCGGCGCGCATCGTCAGGCGGATCGACATGGTGTCGGCCAGTGGCGAGACGCCGTTGACCGTCAAGAACTATGAGGTAGATACAGGGTGAAGCACGTGGTGAACATCAGAGGAAGAACGAGATGCTCAAGGTGGATACAAAACCCATGCTCATCAAAGAGATGAGCAATGAGAACGAAGGAAATGAAAGATCACCGGAAGCGATCGATGATTGATCGCTTCCGGGCGTGAGCAGGTGCTATTCTTCCCAACGTGCCCGCATCCTGGCGAACACCATTGCCGGGACGCGATGGACGCTGCCATACGTTCCGCGACAGACCACCACCTCAAGCTGCGCCCCATAGGTCTTCGCAAGACGACGATAGGGGTACATCTCTGAATGGGTCGTAAAGGTGTTACTGACGACGACGTTTTGACCCGTTCGGAGAGCGTTCTCCGTCATTTGCCGGCACCAATTTTGGGCGCGCTTCAACACCCCGGGTTGGGTAACTCTTTGCTGGTAGTTACCTTTAGCCTCGATATACATATCGGCCTCGAAGTGTAAACTGCCAGACTCGGCAGCCAGTTTGCGTGCTAGTGTGGTCTTGCCGCTGCCGGGCAGACCCCGCACGAGGGTAAGTTTCATACCAAGTCTTGCTCCTCACTTTCAAGTTGTCCGTCGGCGCCCGTTTCCACGGCAACGCAGGTCAGTCGCCCGGATAAAGTTCGTCGAGGGTCGGCTCACGCCCCAGCAGCCGCACCAAAAAGGCCCATTCGCCTTGCAGCGCGCGCTCCAACTTCCGTACCGCTGAGCGGGGCCGTTCCCCATCGGCCGATAAGTTTTCCGGGGACAACCGGTTTTCGACTACCCGGAATAACATCAGGATCTCTTCCGAGGTCAATTCCGGGCGCGGGCCAAACGTCACGGCCGCCTGTTTCGTCTCAGTAGTAGCAATGAAGTCAATGCTCACCTCTCGCTTGGCGCGCAAGTGCGCCTTGAGATACGCTGTGATGTATTCCGCGTCTAAGCCGAACGGGGACGACACCCAAAAATCAATGGTCGTGGTGTTATCCCGCTGGAACGGTTCGTTCGCCGCGATATGCCCCGATCGACCACATCCTGTCGCAACCGCTAGAATGTCTTTCAGCGCGGCGATATTCCCGTAGTGAGCAGCATCGGTACCCCTGGAGATGATTTTGACATGCACGATATTCATGGTCGCCCTCCTCTTACATGGTTTAACCACTGGCCGGGCGTCAGCCGCGCAGCGGGTAGCTTCGGTCGGCCAGCGCCTGAGCCCTACCACGCCAAAACAGCGCGGTAGGCTTGCGAAACGATTTGCTGGAGAGCCGCAGCAGCTCTCCAGCAAAGGCTTCAGATCGATTATCGATGATCGGGAGGCGGAGTAAGCCAGCCCTCACGCAACAGATAGTCGCCCGCACCGAGCTGACCAGCCTGCCCCTCCCATTCCAGATCGGGATAGAGCATGTGCAGTTCGGCCAGACGCTGTTTTGCCGCCGCTGTCAGGTCGCTGATCGAATCGGCGTCATATAGCGCGCCACCGTGCTGATCGACGATGCTGCCCGCGGGCGTGACATGAAGGCGGTCTCTCGATGGCTTCATCATTGTCTACTTCTTCGTCGGTTTCGCGGACTTCTGCGCGGCCGGCTTCACCGCTTTCTTCTTTGGTGCTTTGCTCGACTGGCCGGGCTTGACTTGCGTACGACATTCGTCCGAGCATGTCACTGTGCCGTCCGCCGCCGTCTGCCAGCCCTCTTCTTCGTCACGTTTGGTGATGCGATCCAGGCTGGTGAATTCACCACACATCCAGCAATTGGCCTCCGTGTGATGAAGCGGCGGCTTGTTCCACCCCGTCGGCAATTTGAGACCCAGTTCTTCGGCCAGTTCCTCGACCTTCGCCTCGACATGATCCCAGATGTAGATCTGTTTCGGCTCGTAGTGGCTGCACTTCTCATTCAGCAGACTGAGCAGAATCAACCGACGGCGCAAATCTTCGGCGTTTTTGTCAGACACCGTTTCGACCGTCTTTTCTACGGCCTTGATCACGTCTTCGATTTCCACCCAGTGCCCGTTCGGACGCACCCGACTGCACACAAACTCGCTCAAGTAGTCGAGCGTCGCGCCGCTGGCCGTTAACTGCCCGGCCAGGATCTCGGCCGTATGCACGCCCAGCCAGGACACGTCGGCTCTAGCCTTGCGCGCCAACGCGCGTTCGGCTCGATTTTCGTCACGCTGCTTTTCCTCAGCGGCCTGGCGCTTCGCTTTTTGTTCCGGGGATTCGTCGGCTGGCGGAGCAGGCTGCGGGTCCTTCGCGCGGCTGGTCAGCAGTTTCTCGATATCACCGGCAGTTGAAGCCAGCGTCACCACCGTCGACTTGAGCAGTTCCTTGTCCTGCCAGCCTGTGTGCCACCCGGCAGGCAGCGGCACGATCCGCAAATGCTCCGGGCGTGGCTTCGCCTTCAACCA
>PMCF01000222.1:0-5429 GCA_003154115.1 Anaerolineae bacterium | reverse complement strand
ATGGCCTGCTCGACGATCCGATCCACGTGCTCGGGATCGGCCGTGATCTCTTTGGCCGCCGTGCTGACGGCCGCCGGTTTGATCCTGGCCAGGGGCACCAGCCGCCGGGCCACGCCCTGCGAGATTTGGTTTTGCCCCTCACCGATCATATCCAACACCTCAGTCGGCAAGGCCAGCAGCCGCTTGAGATTAGCGATCGTCGTGCGCGCCTTGCCAACCCGCTGCGCAATCTGCTCGTCGCTATACCCATACTTCGTGGACAACGCTTGATAGGCGCGCGCTTCGTCGGCGGCGCTCAAGTTTTCGCGCTGCACGTTTTCGATCAGCGCGATTTCGGCTCGGGCGTGATCATCCACCTGCCGTTTCACGATGGCGGGAATCACTTCCAGCCCGGCCAGCTGGGCGGCCCGCCAGCGCCGCTCACCAACCAGTAGGACGAAATGATCAGCGCTACCGTTGGGCGTGACCACCACCGGTTGAATCAGGCCATGCTCACGAATCGAGTCGGCCAGTTCCTGCAACGCCACCTCATCAAATTCGGTGCGCGGCTGATCGGGATTGGGTGAGATCGCTTTCACAGGGATCTCCCAAAGTTCGGGTTGATTTTGCTCAATCAAGGTCTCATTAGTTTTAGTCATCATGACCTCCTGTACAGGGTGTTCGTTTTCTTCGTTCCTGTCTTCATCGGGGACGAGGCCTCGCACACGCGCAATAGCCGTTCGTATGCGACGAGCCAGTGCCGGGTCATCACGCGCAACATTTTCGATCACGCGCTCGAGACTGCTCTCGCCGAGATGCAGCAAGCCGTCAAGGCCGTCATCTACCCAGCGGGTGTACCAGCGGCGGAGCGAATCCTCGCTGACGTTCAACGCCGCAAGGATCTCTTCGCATGGTTTGCCGGCGGCATACCACAGGATGAACTGCGCGCGTTTGCCCTTCTTGTAGTTACGAGGCAGCGCGGCGATTCGCTCTAAGATACGTACCTCGTCCGGATCGGGCACGCTTCGCGTATCCCGCTCATTCCACGGGATCGGCAACAGGTTCGGCTGGCTCATCTTCGACCTCTAGCGTGGTGTGATTCTTCCGGCCTGTCTGGCGGGGCGTCTTCCGCGCGCCGCCTTCGATCTTCTCGCGCAGCCACCGGCGGAATCGCCGCAGTTCTTCAGCTTGCTGGCGATTCAATTCGATCGGATGTGTCAGACCGATGGCCTCCAGCACGGATTGCCCGTCAGTTAAAAACCAACGCGGCAAAACGCGCTCGCCCAGGTGCAGCATGATGTCGGCCCAATCACGATCAAGGGGAGCCTCCAGACTGACGCACGACAGATACCCCAGGGCTTCTTCTTCGGAAGCCAGTGGGCGTTCCTCTTGATCTTTGAGGCCGCGCATGACTTGCGTCCAGCGGATCACGGACATATGCTCAACCAGCCGGAGCGGGAAGTCCCAACTGTTGAGATGTGGCGAGATGAGGGGGCCGCCGAGATAACGCATTTCCGAATTGGTTAGAAATCCAGTTAAGGGCATGGCATACTCCTTTCCACTTTGCAGTGTGCATGGTCAGACGATCGGGAGATGACCGTCCATCTCCCGATTCGCCTCAGAAGATATTTCTCTGGTTGCGATCGACCGTGATCGGCGCGAGGTAGAACACCTCGCCTTCTTCCGGGCAATCGTCGGCCTGCACGATACGAACACGCCCGAAATAGCGCCAATCGGCAACCAGGCCGGATTCGATCGCAGCGTTCATCCTATTCGAGATCCCGTCGCGCATCTCGCCATCCGGCAGAGCGGCATCGACGGCAATCTCAATCTTAACGATGCGAATCCGCTGGTCAGGATTCACAGCAAACATGGCTAAGCGCCCGCCGCGTAAGTCAGCGGATGTTCAGCCAGAAAGGTCGTGCGCGCCTCCGCAGAGACAAACGCGGTGAGCACTTCCGCGTGGTAGGCGGCCACGTCTGGCGACAAACTCATCAGCCACTTTTCCCGCGCCGCCCGCAAACGGGTGACGCGATACTGAAAGTAGTGGGTGCTGTTGCTGAGGCACTCCCAACGGCCATCCACGGCGCGTGTGTGATCGTTGCAGATCGGGCACGGCCCCGTGGTGTATTTGAGCGCGCTGCCATCCGGCGCCGGCTTCCCGCCCGCTTTGAGATAAACCTTGACGGCGTGCTTACCGCGGCAATTAGTCGCACCGCAGTTGCAGGTGCGATCCTTCAAGACCAGGTGAAAACGCGGCGTGCGACGCGGGCCGAGATCAACTTGATACCCGCCGGTGATCAACATGATGATCGGATAGTGCGGCGGCGACGCTACGGGCGGCCAGACCGTCCGTCCAGTGGACTTCGTCGGTGTCAGTATCTGGAGCATAGTGACCTCCTGAACATGGTGGTGAAACGGCAACAGCCGGAGTCAAACCACCTCCGGCTTTCGGGTACATGGTGCGAATCAGATGTTGGCGTTCTAGTCCAAGACAGATCGTCTAGAACGGAATTTCATCCACGTTGCCAACCGGCACATCCTCGTCGGCGGACTTCCCGCTCTGGCCGTTGCCATTGCCATCGGCCAACAGCGTGAGCGAGTCGGCCCACAGGGTCGTCCAGTATTTCTTCTGGCCGTGCTCATCTTCGCGGCTCGTCGTCTTCAACCTACCTTCGACGAGCACACCCTTGCCCTTCTTGAGATACTGCGCGAGTTTGTCTACGCCTTCGCCCATTTTGGCGACGTTGAACCACTCGGTGTGAGTGGTGTCGCCGTGGCCGGTCGTGACCGCCAGCGAGAACATCACCATTGGTTTGCCGGACTGCGTGGTCTTGAGTTCTGCGTCCTTGCCCAAGTTGCCCATCGTGATGATGCGTTGATAACCATTCTTTTGACCCATCGGGGGCCTCCTGTTGAGTAAATGTTGACGATCGAGATAACCCGGAAGGTCGCCTCGATCGCCAGATGCCTATTCGCTAAACGTCGTTAAGCTGCGACCGTGGCCGGCTGATGCTTGAGCTGCGTGTACCAGGCCTTGAGCGACACCGCGCTGGCCGGCGGCAGTCCATGATTCTGCTCCACAAAGAGATCGTAGACTTTGCGGGTGTCCGGATGGTCGGGCGCGGTCGTGAAGTCGCAATACATCTTCTTCCACACGCGCAACGCGTTGGGCGAGGCCGGGGTGACCTGATAGACTTGCCGATATTCTGCAAAGGTCTCGCGCTCGACTTTGTTCAACGAGAGCGGCGTGCCGTCACCGTAAAACAGCGACTGCACCTTCTCCGCAACTTGAGTCGCGTCACGTGTGGCAGCGCTGGCGGCGACCAGATCGCCGTCGTCGCGGCCCAACGCGCGTTTGCCTTTTTCGAGGGCATCCGGCGCAACCGGGCGCAGACGCTTGAATTCGTTGTCGAAGTACCCTTTCACCACCGCCGCTTCCATCTCTTTTGAGAGCATCGGGCGGAAGCAGCAGCCCAGATCACCTGCGCAGCCCTTCAGGGCGTCGGTGACAGCCGCTTTGAACGCCGTCTCGTAATTCTCGGTCGGCGTGGCCACCAGGTCGGTCTTGTCTTTCTTAAACCGGATCGGCGCAATGCCAATGTCGTAGCGCGTTACCTGACTGCCCTCCGCGAAGGTGACGGTTAAAGTGCCCGGCACGTAGACCAGCATTTCACCGCTGGGCAGTGTTTCCACGGAAACCTCGCCAATCACGAACGACCAGTGCGACGGCGTGAAGACCACGTCAAGGCACTCGGTGACGTATTCGTGCGCCGTGTAGGGGTTGCCCAGCGGATCTGGTTGAACCGCCCAGGCTGGCGCCATCGTCAGCAGGCAGTCATACTGCCACGGCATGGTCCGTTCGCCTTCCAGCGGGAACAGCGCCTCGAACCGGCCATCCCGCACCGCCGCAGCGATGTTGCCGTTCTGCATGGGTCGGAAGCAGCGCCCCAGATCGGCGGCGCAGCCTTTCAGCGCATCCGTCGCGGCGCTCTTATATCCGGTCTCGAACAGCTCCGGTTGGGCGTCGGTCAGATCAGGCGACCCCGACTTGGCTTGCACCAGGCCCACCCCGACATCGGAGCGTGTCGCCTGGACGCCATCGGCAAAGGTGACCACTAGCTCGCCGACCACGTAGATCAAGTGATCGTTATTCGCCAACGGCAGCGTCTTGAACTGTCCACCGGCAAACGCCCATTTGGCCGCGCCGAAAATCTTGTCCAGCATCAAGCGCACGAACTCGTGAAAGACCCACGGTTTGCCGTGAGCGACCTTGGGGTCTTTCTTCACGGCCCACTCGGGAACCAGCCACTTCGTCAGCACCGTGATCTGTTCCAGCAACGTCAGAACGAAATCCATAACCGCCTCCTCCTGCCCCTGTGATGGGGCGCCTGGTGTTACTGAACCGGTCTCACCCAGCGAGAGCCGCACGGCCTCACTGTGCTTGCAGTTCAGTCCAGATTGGACGCACTTGGCGGTGTAGTCTTCGCAAGTGCACTTCCATTCCCGATCGGCATCCAGGGTGTGACGCACGATGTACGGTGCGTTATCGCCGTTGGTGACGCGCCACTGATCAGGCCTGATCGATTCAATCAGAAGTCGCCCGGCACTCAGCGCTTCTCTCGCCCGTGCCGTGCGTTTGGCTTGCTCGTCACCGAGCGCCACGAGGTCGAGTGCCGGCATCATTTTCGATCGAGACCGGCCACGCCCGTGACTGCACATTGCAGCGGCGCGTTCTGCCCCTGGCAGACTTCGTGGTTGGCGATCCGCACGCTGCCGCGCACCGCCGAGACGACGTCACAACTGCCGTTGTCGCTGCCCTGATGGCACAACGCCGGAACCGTCACAATGACCACTCCACAGATCAACGTTACAACTACTGCCAGAATCGTTAGTTTACGCATGGTGTTTGTCCTTTCGCCCGCGCGGAGCGGGCACATGGTGTTTTCTCCGGTCAGTACGGGCTGGCCGGACATGGTGTCGGCTGGCTTACAAAGCACAGCCGTAACTACTGAGAGAGGTGAATACAGGGTGAGGCATGTGGCGAGCATCGAGGATGCTCAAGGTAGATGCAAAACCCAATACTCATCAAAAAGATGAGCAATGAGAACAGAGGGAAAAAGGACCGGAAGAACGTGAGACGACTGGCACTGATGGAGGCAAGTGTCACAGGCTGGCACGATATACAGTGAAGGAGAAGACAACCCTGCTCAACGTCAGCCCTAACACCATCGCCCGAAAACACGGAATCGAGTTACAGGGCACGCCGGCAATTCATCGAGACGGAAGGACGATCAAGGCAACCTGGAACACGAGCGAGGGAGAATCATTCACGTTTTGCTCGACGGGTCATTGGGACATCGAACGAGATGACGGAGACTACATTGCAGGACACACAACGCCGCCCACGCAAAAATCATGGGGGAACCGCAGCGCTAAACTCTACTGGC
>PMCF01000083.1 GCA_003154115.1 Anaerolineae bacterium | reverse complement strand
GTTAAGGTGCTCAAACGGCGCTGCTACGGCCTGTTCAAGGCTGGGCACATCTTCCAACGCCTGTATCTTGACTTGGAAGGATACCGTTTATTCACTTGAGGAGCGACCCCACATATGGCTCGTCCCACAGCAATTCCAAGAGAACCCAAAACCTCAAAGTGATGAGCAACGCTCCGACCGGTGATTCCCCGGTAGCGATCTCGGGCGAGATCTATACCGCAACCGATGGCATCGGCTTGTTCGGCGTAAACTATACCAGCGACCTCGCCGGCACCGGTGTATTTGGCCAACAAGGCCCGGGCTTCCCTTCAACTTATTATTATGGCGGCGTGGTAGGGTACTCCACAATCAACGGGGGCTACGGCGTGGTGGGTGAAGCTGACGGCAATGGTACCGGCGTTCGTGGACTCAGTTCCGGGGGCAACGGCGTATATGGAAACAGCCTCAGCNNCCTCAGCAGCCATGGGGTGTATGGTTACAGTTCTACCAGCGACGGGGTATATGGAAACAGCCTCAGCAGCCATGGGGTATATGGTTCCAGTTCCACTGGGTGGGGGGTGTATGGATACAGTACCAACAGCGCTGGCGTGTTTGGTTCCAGCGGCGCCAATGTTGGCGTCTATGGCACCGGGCTGGAGACAGGCACGGTGGGCATTGCCACCGGCGCCAACGGCCTGGGTGTAGTAGGTGAAGCAAAACGACGGTGTTCTTGCCTACGGCGTGATGGGCATCAGTTCCAGCGGCAATGGCGTGTCCGGCATCAGTACCAGCGGCTATGCCGGCTATTTCAGCGGCAATGTATACGTCTCCGGTAATCTGAGTGCGGGCGGCGCCAAGCCGTTCAAGATTGACAACCCGCTCAACCCGGCCAAACAATACCTCTATCACTACGCCGTCGAATCGCCGCAGGTGCAGAACATGTACAACGGCACTATCACGCTGGATGCCAAAGGCGAGGCGGTTGTGACCTTGCCCGATTACTTCTCGGCNNGGCGGCGTGGCGGGCAAGAAAGTATCGTGGATGATCTTCGGTCAGCGCAGCGATCCCTGGCTGCGCGATCATCCGCAAACCGACGTCGTGGACAAACCGGCGAACGAGGCCGGCACCTATCTTTATCCGCAGGGCTACGGGCAGCCGCTCTCCATGGGGACGGACTACACTCGAACGCACGCATTGGAACCGACCGCTCAACCCACTGCGCCGATCGGCCAACCGTAAGAGCGTGTTCCTTACATGGTCGATGCCGTCCTGCCCGAACATACACCGCACTGCACGCAGTAAGTACAGGTGTGCGGTGCAGTGCTCCCGTGCTTTCGCCTGGAGCGATGTCATGCCCGAATGCTTCTGTCGGGCATCCAGGCTGACGATGGACGCGCTTTGTTGATAGGGTTACTAGATTCCCGCCAAAAGCACGCGGGAATGACGAGTAACAGGGCTTTAAGAAACAGTCGCTCAGGTAGCCGAAGGGGTTAATCACTTTTCACGCCGCACACGAAAGGAGATGCAGCATTACAAGCACTCGATAGAATGACTAATCGATTGGGGGGAACGTACGTTGTCAATCGAGTCAAGGGAAGCGTTCACTACTTTCGTCCAGGAGAAACTATCATGAACAAGCGTCGATCGATTCTCGTAACGATGATGGCCAGCCTCGCATTGGTGCTTATGCTGGCGCTCGGGTTAAGCGCGAGCAAGGCAGCGGCCCAGGGGCCAATTTCACCGGAGAAAATCAGTGGGCCAAGCGGCCCGGCAACGTCAGTCGGCAGTGGCTTCACCTACCAGGGCGTTCTGAAGGAGAATGGCGCGCCAGCCAACGGCACGTATGATTTTAAGTTTGACCTCTACGACGGTTCCGGCTGCTGCACTTTGCTGGGGAATGTCTACCTTACCAAACCGGGGGTAAACGTCGTCAATGGGCTATTCACGGTGCAGTTGGACTTTAACAGCCTCGTCAGCAAAAACCTGTTCGACGGTGGGGCGCGCTACCTCCACGTCCTCGTGACGCATGCCGGTGGCTCGGCCTACACCGAGCTAAGCCCGAATCAGGCATTGACCGCCGCACCGTATGCCCTCAGTCTGATGCCGGGAGCCGTCATCAGCGGGACGGCTTACCAAGAACTCAAGGTAGAGAATTATGCGCCTACCGGTAGTGTCCCGGCGGGTGTCACGGGTGAAATGTACGTGGCGACCGACGGAGTCGGGGTATATGGCTCGAACTCGGTTAGTGCGGCCGGCGCAACAGGCGTGGGTGTCTGGGGAAGAACCTGGTCGCCCAGCGGCTCAGGCGTAAAAGGCACTGGTGTCGGTGGCGCTATCGGGGTGTATGGCAATTCGGTCTACACGGGCGTGCAGGGAATCTCCACCAACGACTCCATTGGCTTAGGCGTATATGGTACCAGTCCCTATGTCGGTGTGTGGGGCGAGTCCACCAGCACGTATGCCGCCGGGGTGCAAGGACACAACGACAATGGCGCTGGCGTAGAGGGGAATGGCGGCACCTGGGGCGTATATGGCAAGAGTGAGGGGGGCACAGCAGTTTTTGCTCAAACAACAAGTGGTTCGCTGTACGTGGGTCACCAGGGAATGGGCTTAGGCGGCACGAACGTGTTTCGCGTGGACAATACCGGCAAAGGTTTTTTCAATGGCGGCTACCAAACGGGTGGCGCAGATGTAGCTGAATTCATTCCCACTAATGGCGACCCGCAACCCGGTGATGTGGTCGAAATAGACCCCGATCACGCCGGTCAATTCCGTCTGGCCTCCACCCCCAACAGCACAATTGTCGCGGGCGTCATCTCTACCCAACCAGGCGCATCGCTGGGCGCAATCGATCCAGCCAGCGCTGAGAACACCGGCCCGCAGCTGGCGCTCGCTGGACGGGTACCGGTCAAGGTCAGCGCGAAAAACGGCGCGATCCATCCGGGTGATTTGCTCGTCGCTTCGTCCATGCCAGGCTACGCCATGCGCGCGCCAGCCAACCCCGCGCCCGGCACTGTCATCGGCAAGGCGTTGGATAGCTTAAACAGCGGCACCGGCATTATCAAGATGCTGGTCATGCTTCGCTGAAGGAGCCAACCATGAAACGTTACTTGATCTTGTTGAGTGTGTTAGCGCTCGTGTTCGTGGCCCTCTCGACCGGACTGGTGCAGGCCCAGGCGCCCGCCGCGCCAACGACCGGCTATGAAATAACCTGGTACACCATTGACGGGGGCGGCGCGATGCCCGGAGGCGGATCGTATTCGCTCGGTGGCACCATCGGCCAACCGGATGCGGGCACGTTGAGCGGTGGAAGCTATTCGCTCAACGGCGGCTTCTGGGGCGGCGGGACCACCAACTACGCAGTGTATCTGCCACTCGTGTTAAAGTAACCTCTCACTCCATACAAGAAGTCCGGCTCTCAATCATCGAGAGCCGGACTTCTTGTTTCAGCGCGGCGATCTGCTATTTGCTGGAGTTGAGACTGATCACGTAGGCGATCACATCGGCGATCTGCTGTGGCGTCAACTTCTTGGTATCATAGACTGAACGTCCCACAGAAGCAAACGTAGGCAGTTATTAACCGGGCGTAAGACATGGTAGAATCGCACTGAATGAAAGCTGCCATGTCCAAACTGTGGATTTACACCAACTACGACTGCAACCTCACCTGCGCCTACTGCCTGGCAGAGTCCAGCCCCACTGCGCCGCGCCGCGCGTTGAGCCTGTCCGTCGTGCAGCAGTTGATCGACGAAGCGTTGGCGTTGGACTTCACCGAGGTCTTCTTCACGGGCGGCGAGCCTTTCATTCTCGACGACATTTACGATATGCTGGCGTACTCCTCGGCGCGGTTGAAGACGACGGTGTTGACCAATGCCATGCTGTTGAAGGGCACGCGGCTCGAGCGGTTGACGGCCATCAAGAATGAGCATTTGAGCGTGCAGGTCAGCCTCGATGGCGCACGGGCCGAGCAGCACGATGCCTATCGCGGCGCGGGCAGTTGGATCAAGACCATCGCCGGGATCAAGGCGCTGCAGGCACGCGGTTTCCACGTGCGCCTCTCGACGACCGAAACGCCCGCGAACTCCGCGTATCTGCCCGAGGTGTGTGAGTTCCATCGGGCGTTGGGGATTCCCGAAGACGATCACTTCATGCGTCCGTTGGCCAAACGCGGTTTCTCGACCGAGGGGCTTGAAGTCAATATGAAGAATCTCGTGCCGGAACTGACCGTCAACGTCGACGGCGTGTTCTGGCATCCCTTGTCCACCGACGCCGATCTGCAGATCAACAACAAGCTCTTTCCGTTAGCGGCGTCAGTCGAAAAAATGCGTTGTGTGGTGGACGAAATCGCGCGCACGGGCAGCGTGCCGCCCATCACCTTCACCTGAGGCTGAAGCGCGCTCTCGTGCAGAGCAATCTAAAATCAGAAATCTAAAATCCACAATCCAAAATCCCATCATGCCTCCTCAACCCTGGAAAACTCTCAGTACTCGTGAAGTCTACAAAAATCCCTGGATTCGCGTGCGCGAAGATGTAGCCGAAATGCCCAACGGCAAGACCACGCTCTACGGCGTGTGCGAATTCGGTCAGTGCGTGGGCGTGCTGCCCTTTGTCGACGACGATCACGTCTGGCTGGTGCGGCAGTATCGTTACCCGGCGCGGGAAAATCACCGCTGGGAAATGCCGACGGGCGGCCTGCACGCCGGCGAGACACCGGAAACCGCCGCGCAGCGCGAGTTGATGGAAGAGATCGGCTATCGCGCCAATGAGTTGACGTGGATCAGTTCGTTTCACTCCTCCAAGAGTGTCTGCGAAGAAACGGCGCACCTGTATCTGGGCCGCGATCTCGTCGCGGCCGCGTCGCGGCCGGACGATACGGAATTCTTCGAGTACGCCATCTTGCCGTTTGATGATGTGTTGGAGATGGTGTTGACCAGCGAAATCCGTGACGCGATGACGATGATTGCGGTATTGCATGCTGCGCGTTTACGCGACAAGAACGACTCATGACGCTAACCCCAATCCAAGATCCAAAATCTAAAATCCCCAACCCTTTGTTCGTGCTGTTGATTGCGGCCGCCCTCAGCGCGGCGATCTACTGGTTTGGCCTGACGCAATCAGCCTACCTGCCTGCGTTGTATCAAGAACCGCTAATCGATCTGAACCGTCTGGCCGGCGGCGTTCCCGAACGCCTGTGGCCGTTGATGCTCGCGTTTGTGGCGTTGTTCGCCTTGTATCTGTTGAGTTGGAAAGCCGCGCAGCGCGTCTCCACCCGATCGGCCTGGCTCATCGTCATCGGCGGCGTGGTGATCTTCGCCGTCATCCTGCTGTTCATGTATCCGTATGATGCCGCCGACATCTTTGACAACATCATGCACGGGCGCATCATCAGCGTGTACCATGCCAATCCCTTCCGTGATATTCCCGCGCAGTTCGCCGCCGATCCGTTTTATCCCTACATCGGCTGGCGCAAATCCATCTCCGCGTATGGGCCGGGTTGGGAGATGTTGGCCGGGTTGAGCGCGCGTCTGGCCGGCGATGACCTCATCGTGAACGTCTTCGTCTTCAAAGCGGTGCTGGCCGCGTTCCTGGCGGGCTGCGGCGGCCTCAGCGTGTTGATTCTGCGCCGCCTCGCGCCGGAACGTGTCCTCGCCGGTCTGGTGCTGTTCGTCTGGAATCCAGTGGTGGTCTACGAAACGATCGGGCAGGGGCACAACGACGTGGCGATGTTGTTCTGGATGCTGCTGGCGATCTGGCTGCTGCTCAAAAAACGTTACACCCTCACGATTCTGGCGTTGTTGATCGGCGCGTTATTCAAATTCATTCCCCTGCTGTTCATTCCGGCGGCGGCCGCGATCGCACTGCGCGACCTCGGCACGACCCGATCGCGCCTGCGCTGGTTGATCGTCACCACGATCGTTTCCGTGGCGCTCGTCGGGCTGGCTTACGCGCCGTTCTGGAATGGCGTTGAGACATTGAGCATCGCACGTCGCACGCAGCTGTACACTTCGTCTCTGCCGACGGCGATCTATACCCTGCTGCAATTCAACTTCAACCGTGTCGATGCCGCCAACTGGGTCAGCTTGACCGCGTTGACCTGGACCGGGCTGTGCGCGCTGTGGGCGGCCTGGCGGGCGTGGCGCGATCGATCGGAGTTGAGCTTGCCCCGATCGATGTACTACCTGATCATGTTTTATTTATTACTCACCGTGCCGTGGTTTCATCCGTGGTATGCGGTCTGGGCCATCGGCCTCGCCGCGTTGTTGCCCATGGGGCACGCCGTGCGACTGGCGATCCTGTTCAGTTTTGCGGTGCTGAGCAAGCTGCTGATCTTCGCGCCGCAAATCCTGTGGATCGCTCGTCCGCCGGAAGTGGCGCGCTTTAACGAAGCCTTGCTAGGCCCCTTGGTCCTGGCCCTGCCGTGGTTGTACGCGGTGTACGCGTTGGGGGACACGTGGCGCAAGCGGCGCATGAAACACGCCTGAAGATGCTGCTGGTGGTCGCTAAACGACCCGCGCCGGGGCAGACGAAGACGCGCCTGACACCGCCGCTGTCACCGGAGCAGGCCGCGCGGTTGTATGAATGCTTCTTGCGCGACACGCTCGATCTGATGCGCGCTGTGCCGGACGTGCAGCGGGGCATCGCCTTTCTGTCACACGCCGCAGCTGAGTACTTCGCGCAACTGGCGCCCGATTTTGATCTCATCCCGCAGGTGGGCGTTGATCTGGGCGCGCGGCTGGATCAAGCGTTGACACATTATTTGACGCGCGGCTGCGATCACGCGGTGATCATGAACAGCGATGGGCCTACGCTGCCGATCGAGTATTTGCTTCAAGCGTTTGCCGAACTCGCGGCGGGCGTCGATGTCGTGCTCGGCCCCAGCGACGATGGGGGTTACTATCTCATCGGCTTGAAGAGGCCCGCCCCGCGTTTGCTGCGTGAAGTCCGCATGAGCACCGCCCAGGTGCTGGCCGATACCGTGGCGCTGGCGCATGAAGAAAATTTGCGTGTGGCCTTGCTGCCCACCTGGTACGATGTGGATGATGCCGAGTCATTGTCGCGGCTGATACTCGAACTAGACACGGCGCCAGCCGCCGTCGCGCCGCATACCCGATCGTTCTTGCAACAAAACCGGCTGGATTCACGGCCCGCGTAAGGCCCGCGTAAGAGGTACACTGTGCCCGATCCCGTTTTTCACTTCTCGACGCCGATCAAAATCCGCTTTCGTGATCTGGATGCCTTCGGTCACGTCAACAATGCTGTGTACTTCACGTACATGGAAATTGCGCGGACTGATTACTTTACGCACGTGGGATTGTTGAAGAACGAGTGGCCGCCGATTTTTTTCATCATCGCCGAAGCGACGTGCCAATTCAAAGCGCCGATCCAGATGGATACGCCGCTGGCGATTCAAGTGCGCGTAAGCGGTCTGCGTAATTCCAGTTTCAGCATGGATTACCAGTTTCTTGATCAGGCGACTGGACAAATCTTGGCGCTCGGGCGAACGACGCAGGTGATGTATGATTACACTGCGAACCGCAGCGTGCCGCTGCCCGCCGAGTGGCGTCAGACTTTAACGACGTTTGAAGAACTATGACCACATCTCCCGATCATGTCGATGCCCAGGTGTGCCTTTTGCTGGTTACGCCTTATACGGAATCGGTGAAGGCGCTGTCTGCGCCATTACCGGTGCAGCGCCTGCGTGATGCGCCGTACTTCGTGCCGACCGATATCGATATCAGCCCCCTGGATGCCACGCAAATGGAGGTGGACGGCGTTTCCGTGAGCGTGCGCCGCAGCGTGTACGACGAACTGTCGCTGGTGGCCGAGTGCGTGTTTGTCTTGCCGGATGCGCTGAGCGATGAAGCGCAGCTGCGCAAAGATCGCATTCAAGAGGAATTGAAGACCCGGCTGTTGAAGATGCAGCCCGATCCCGGCGAGCTGTTTGAAGAATATGCGATTCTGCTGATCGCGACGGTGGACGGCTCGCCCGACGCTTTCATCGACCGCAACGGCTCGGCCCTGGCGCGTTTCCTCCGTTCGCAGCGCGACGAATTCGGCGCCGACGAAATCCAGAGCACGTTGATGTCGCGGGTGCGTTATTCGGAACATGAAATGACCGTGGTCGATTGGGAGGGCGCGGTCATGATCGCCAACGAGAGCGATTTTCAATCCGATATCGAGCTGCTCAAAATCGGCAACTATCAACTGTTGCGCTATCGCCTGCTCGATCAATCGATCGAGCGCAATCTGGAGATGATCGCTCGGCATATGCACGAAGGCGCGCGCATCTCTTTGTTTCCGCGCGGTCCCAAATCCGTGCTGCGGCAAGTGGTGGAGCAGCGGCTGGCGCTCATGCTGGACTTTGAGAAGATCAATCAAAGCCTGCTGCTGATTGGCGACTGGTATACGGCCAAATTGTATCGCATCGTCTATGACGAGTTCTATCTCGATGAGTGGGCCGGCGCGATCAAGGAAAAACTGAAGAATCTGGAGTCCTTGATTCAGGTGATTCAGGAAAACTTCTCGTTCTCGTGGTCGACGTTTCTGGAGATGGTGCAGATCGCGGGCTGGTTGTTGCTGTTGCTGGGCTACTTCTTCTTGTTCTACCTCGATATGCGCGCCGTGAAGTGAAACATGCTTGACGGGGCGTGTATGATTCTTTCCGGCATCCCAATTCAACAGGAGACGATTCTGCTTGAAACCATTACTGGGGCATAAGTTCGTGATTCCCTCGCTGATCATTCTGGCGATCTTGATTGTTGGCGTGACGCTGCTCGCGCCGACGGATAAAGTATTGGGCGAGGCGACGCGTATGGTGTATGTGCACGGCGCGATCATCCGGGTGGTATTGGGTACGTTTCTGCTGTCCGGCTCGTTGGGCCTGATCTATCTGTTCAGCAAGAAGCCGGCGCTGTATGACTGGTCGCGCATCGTGCAGGAAACCAGCCTGTTACTCTGGATCCCCTATTTGCTCAGCGCGTTGATCTCCACGCTCCAAACGTGGGGCGCCATCGCGTGGTTCGAACCACGCTGGCTGGTGACGTTGCAAATTTCGGTGATTGCGCCCGTGGCCTTCATCGTCACGTTGATCGTGAAAAACCGATCGGTTACGGCGGCTCTGAATGCGGTGGTCGCCGCTACGATTTTTATTTTGACCCGCAATGCGGGGTTGGTGCTGCACCCGATCGATCCGATCGGCACGTCGGGTAACGCGGGCATCATCGGGGCGTATGTGATTCTACTGGGCCTATGCGCGTTGTTCGCCGCGCAGATTGCGCGCGGACTGCGCTTCTGGCAGCAGGCACAACTAGCCAAAGAAATGACAAAGGCACAAGCATGAAGATCGATCTCATAGAACGCGTTCGACGGGAGGGCAACCCCCTCATCGAGGGGACCAAGGTGACATGGGTCTGGCGCAGTCGCCTGCGCGGGCGTCCGCGCGGCGCGCGTGCCCCGCAGCTCATCGGCGATTTCAACGTGTGGGGCCACGACAGGCCGATCGAATTGAAGCAGACCGCTCCGCAAATCTGGACGACGGCGCTGGATTTTCCACTGGATGCTTACATCGAGTATGCCTTCGTGCGCAAGGGCGAGTATGTCGCCGATCCATTGAGTTCGCGGCGCGTGCCGAACGGGCTAGGTGCCGCCAA
Source organism: Anaerolineae bacterium (assembly GCA_003154115.1). Taxonomy (GTDB): domain Bacteria; phylum Chloroflexota; class Anaerolineae; order Fen-1058; family Fen-1058; genus Fen-1058. Next base: position 10,810 of record PMCF01000083.1, on the reverse strand, counting down.
TTATTTTTTCTCCATGCCGGAGGCAACTTTTACGACGTCGATCAAGCCAATCAAGGGTTTTCCACGCGGCGAGGTCACCCGCCATGTCATCATGGCGGATATGATCGCAAGCGGCAAGCGTACCGTCCATCTGTTTCGGCCGCCGGTGGCTGAGCCGTGCCCGCTGCTGATCGTCTTCGACGGGGAGGATTACTTGAAGCGGGTGCATCTGTCCCACATCGTCGATAACTTGATCGGCCTGGGCAAAATGCGCCCGGTGGCGATGGCCTTGATCGAAAATGGCAGTTCAGCGCGCATTGCCGAACTGGCGTGCAGCGAAACCATGCTATTCTTTTTGCTGAACCACGTGCTGCCCTTGGCACAGGCCGAATTGAATTTGACCACGCCCGGCGACTGGGGGCTCCTCGGCGCGTCGCTGGGCGGGTTGATGGCGTTATACTCGGCGTTGCGCTTTCCTGAAATCTTCGGGCGCGTGTTGAGCCAGTCGGGGGCGTTCACGATGAGCGGACGCGACACTTTGGTCTTTGATCTCACGCGCGCTCATTACAATCCCACTGTGAAAATCTGGCTGGACGTGGGTCGCTTCGAACCTCTGTTGGAAGCGAATCAACGCCTGGCCGAAGTGCTGCGCGCCAATGACTATGACGTGACCACGCGTGAATACAACGGCGCGCACAACTGGACTTCGTGGCGCAATGAAGTGGAGCACGGGTTGAGGGCGTTGTACAGCGGAGTGGCGCACGGTTTAGAATGAGGAATTGAAATGAAGCGTAAAATATTGGGTTGGATATTAGTGATCGGATTGGGCGGCCTGTGGCTGGCGAGCATGATATTGCCGCCGGCCGCGCCGGCAATTCAACCCGCTGTAATCTCGACTGCAACTCCCGAAGGCACGCCGGTGCCTGAGCTAAGTTTGACACTAACGGCTAATCGCCTAGCCAAACCGGTCATGTCATCGCCGCCCACGCAGGCCGATAAAGGCGCTGAATATTACTGGTTTGTGTGTTTACCCTGTCATGGCGACAAAGGCCAGGGGCTGACGGATGAATGGCGGACGGTGTATGGCCCGGAAGAAATGAACTGTTGGCAATCTGGGTGTCACGGCAAGCGCCATCCACCGGAAGGATTTGAATTGCCGCACATTGTGCCACCGGTATTGGGCGCGACCGCGTTGGGACGGTTTAATAATGCTGAAGAATTACATCACGTCATCGCCACTTCAATGCCCTGGTATCGACCGAGCTATATGACCGCCGAGCAGAGCTGGCAGGTCACGGCTTATTTGCTGCGTCAACAGGGTATCATGCCGCCCAACGTTACCTTAAATGAAGGTAATACGCCGATCTTTCGTCTGCGCACTCAGGCTCCGGCAGTTGAAGAAGAACGGCCAGTCACCGCGGCCATCATTGGTCTCCTGGTCGTGGGCGTGGTTGGCATCGTATGGCATTATCGTAAACGGGCCGAGCGATAAGCATGGCGAGACGATCTACATTCTTTCATCATCTTCATCCACCCACTATTCCTCGACGCGAAGTCCGTTTCCGGTATACGTTTGGTCTAGGTGGGCTGGCGTTCTTCCTGTTTGGCGTGTTGGCGATAACCGGCGCGCTGGAAATGTTTTACTACGTGCCCAGTCTGGAACAGGCCAATGCCTCGGTGCAAATGCTGACGTTTCTGGTGCCGTATGGTTGGCTGGTTCGTGGAGTTCACTATTGGGCCGCCCAAAGTCTGGTGGTGATTGCCATCTTACACTTGCTGCGCGTGGTGCTGACCGGAGCTTATAAATCTCCGCGCCGTTTCAACTGGCTGCTGGGGGTCAGTTTGCTGGTGTTGGTCGTGTTGTTGGATTTCACTGGATATGTGCTGCGCTGGGATACCGCCATTGAGTGGGCGCTGTTGGTGGGCACGAATCTGCTTAAAAGCATTCCTCTGATCGGCGAGTCACTGTATGGTCTGGTGGTGGGCGGATCGGAAGTCAGCGGAGATACCATGGTGCGCTTCTACACGTGGCACATCTTTGGCTTGGCTTTGATCGCGGCGGCGGCGATCGGCTGGCATATCTTCCGGGTGCGGCGTGATGGCGGCATCTCTACGCCGGAACCACGCCCCCCCGATCGGATTGCGCGTGACGATCTGGTCAAGCGAGAGGTCGTGGCGATGTTGCTGGCGACAGCCGCACTGCTGCTGTTGGCAGTGGTTTTTCGGCCGGAATTGGGCCCGACCGGCAATTTTTCGCAGCTGCCCGGTGAGGCGTCTGCTCCGTGGTTCTTCATCTGGGTGCAACAATTGCTGCGCTGGGGCGATCCACTTCCGATGGGGGTGCTGATCCCGATCGGACTGTTGGCTATCCTGATCTTGATTCCTTATGTGATCGATCGCCGCAGCGCCGGGGTCGGGCGGTGGTTCAATCGGGAAGGACGCGTCGCGCAGCTGGTGGTACTGGTGCTGCTGACAGCCGTCATCGGCTTAACGGTGTTGGGTGTCGTGAAATAGGAGACGGGTATGCCAACGGAAGAAGTGAGTCGCCGCGCAATCTTGCGTGTCAGTTTAGGTTTGGCCGGGCTATTGGGCTTGGGCGCCGTCGTAAAATTTCTTGGTTATCAACCCGCGCCAGCCAATCCCACGCACTTTACTCTGAAGATGCCGCAAGACTATCAGGTGGGCAGTGCCACTTCATTGCCAGAAGCCAAGGCCTGGCTATTTCGTGACGAGCAAGGCTTGTATGCCATCTCGGCGGTGTGCACGCATCTAGGTTGTATGGTGAACTTCGCGAATGATCAATTTGAGTGCCCGTGTCATGGCAGCCGGTACAACGCGGCCGGTTACGTGTTGAAGGGACCGGCAAAATTGCCGTTGAACTACCTGGCGCTGACGTTGTCGCCAGAGGGCGCTGTGATGTTGGATACAAAGGTCAATGTGCCAGCCGATCAGCGGTTGACGGTTGGCAGCTAGCGGTATCGTTTTTCCAATTGCTCGATGCGTTCGATCTGCTGCCGGTTCCACTCGCTCTGCGCTTCGCCTTCAGTCACGGGCGTGCCAAACCATGCGTCGAGGATTTCTTTCGCGATTGGAATGGATGTCGCTCTCAGGCTCAGCGCCAGCACGTTGGCGTGATTCCAGATGCGCGCGCCTTTGGCAGTTTCGGCGTCGTGGCACAACGCGGCGCGAATGCCCGGCACTTTGTTGGCGGCGATGCCGGCTCCCGTGCCCGTCCAGCAGCACACACCTTCCACCTGCTTCGTTGAAAATCGATCATGGTTCATTGTACATTGATCCCCGCTCCCTTGTCACCTTGTTTTTTTTGTGGTATTCTTTCGCGCACAAAATTGAATACGCAACTCTTATCCAGAGAGGCGGAGGGACCGGCCCGATGATGCCTCGACAACCAGCTGGATTAGGTGTTGGATGCTAGAAGTTGGATGTTGGACACTCACTGTTCCAATCTCCACGCGAAGCGTCCAATCTCTAACTCCAAGCCAGGTGCCAATTCCGGCAGTATTCTGGAAGATGAGAGCGAGTCCGTCTATTACGCTGACCCCTTCTCATTACCTGGAAGGGGTTTTTCATCCCCGCGATGAATTCCCCTCTTCAGGTCGCTCTGGATAAGCGCGCGCTAACAAAGAGGCGGCTCGTTTTCAAATTGCATTCGGTTATTCCCGCAGGATGACGGCCTGACGCGCCGGGCATGCGGCAACGACACTAACAAATCACAGTGATTCAAGGAGAATCCATGAGCACCACTTTCATGACTTCCAAGCAGTCGTTTTTTACGTCCGAGTCGGTGACGGAAGGTCACCCGGACAAGATGTGCGATCAGATTTCCGATGCGGTCCTGGACGCGATGTTGGCGCAAGACCCGCGTTCGCGCGTGGCGTGCGAGACAGCCACCACCACCGGCCTGATCATCGTGATGGGCGAAGTGACCACCAACGCTTACGTCGAAATTCAAGACGTGGTGCGCGACACCGTTTCCAAGATCGGTTACACCGATGGCTCGTTCGGTTTTGATGCGCGCACGTGCGGCGTGCTGGTTTCGCTGAAAGGCCAGTCGCCGGACATCGCGCTGGGTGTGGACGATGCGCTGGAGCACAAGAGCGGCGAGATGTCCGACGCGCAGATCGAAGCGGTGGGCGCGGGCGATCAGGGGATGATGCTGGGCTTCGCCTGCAACGAAACCGAAGAGTATATGCCGTTGACGATTGCGCTGGCGCACAAGCTGTGCCGCGAATTGGCCACGGCGCGCAAGTCCGGTCAACTGCCGTGGCTGCGTCCCGATGGCAAGAGCCAGGTCACCGTGGAATACAGCGAAGGCAAGCCCGTGCGCGTGGACACCGTCCTCATCTCCACGCAGCATGATGCCAACGTCGGTCATTCGACGATCAGCGAAGAAGTGATCGGGCAGATCGTGCACAAGGTGGTGCCGGGCAAGCTGCTGGACAAGAAGACCAAGTACTACGTCAACCCGACCGGCCGCTTCGTCATCGGCGGCCCGATGGGNNGGCGGCATGGCGCGGCACGGCGGCGGCGCGTTCAGCGGCAAGGATCCCACGAAGGTCGATCGCTCGGCCGCCTACTACGCGCGCTATGCGGCGAAGAATCTCGTCGCGGCGGGTGTGGCCGATCGGTTGGAGATTCAAGTGTCGTATGCCATCGGCGTGGCGCGCCCGTTGTCGTTGATGGTCGAGACGTTCGGCACCAACAAGATCAGCACGGAAAAGATCGAGAAGCTGCTGAACGATCACTTCGATTTCCGGCCAGGCGCGATCATCCAGAATCTCAACCTGCGTCGACCGATCTATCAGGCGACCGCGGCTTACGGTCACTTTGGACGGCATGACATCGATGCGCCGTGGGAAAATCTGGATAAGGTGGAACTGTTGAAGAAGGCAGCGGGTCTGGCGTAAAGGCCGATCTGTTTGCGTAAAAAGAAGCGGGCCGAGTTACTGTGACTCGGCCCGCTTTGGCGTGTGCCAGCGTTATTCCCAAAAACAAAACCGCCCTCAGGTTCATTCAGTCTGAGGGCGGTTCATCGTTTTACTTGCTTTCCTTCTTTTTTTGCGGCTCCAGCACAGCGTCAATGAGGCCGACTTCGACGGCTTGCTGCGCCGTCAAGTACATATTGCGATCGGTGTACTTGGCGATTAGCTCGTCACTCATCGTGGTTTGCTCGCGCAAAATGCCGTTCAGCAAATCGCGCATACGCAGAATCTCGCGCGCTTCAATCTCGATGTCGGCGGCCTGGCCCTGCACCCCGCCCAGCGGCTGATGCAGATGAATCGTCGCGTGGGGGAGCGCGTAGCGCTTGCCCTTGGCTCCCGACGTCAACAAAATAGTGGCCATGCTGGCGGCCATCCCCACGGCGATGGTCGACACGGGCGCGCTGATCATGCGCATGGTGTCGAAGATCGCCAGCCCCGATGTGATCTGTCCGCCCGGTGAGTTGATATACAAATTGATGTCTTTATCCGGGTCCTCACTGTTGAGGTATAGCAGCGCAGCCACAACTTCATTTGCCACGGCATCATTGACAGGTGTGCCGAGGAAGATGATGCGTTCCTCAAAGAGCAGCTGCCAAACAGTCATCCGTTCGCCACCGTTGTCGCTCCGCCGCGTCGCATTGAGTGGAATCATCATGTACTCCTGTGAAAAGTTACTTCGATTTTACCCGATCGTAGTTGATTTCAACTGATCGAACCTACAGGGTGTCTACAGGCCGATCGCCTGGGGCGCGACCCGCTGATAGCGGCTCCGCTGGTAGCGGCTCCTACGCTTCGCCTTTGCAGATCGCCATCAGGCGCTTGAGGCCGGCTTGCGTCACCAGATCGATCTTGATCGCATCGCGCGCGCTGTCCTTCAACAGCGCCTGGCGCGCCTCTTTCGCTTGCGGCCCATAGGACGCCGCCAGCCGATCGATTTGCTGCTCGACCTCTTCGTCGCCGATCGAGATATTTTCCAGCTTCGTAAATTCCGCTAACGCCAAGCCGCGCTGCAAGCGAACTTCCGCCGTGGGCTTGAGTTCTTCACGATACTGCTCTGCGGTCTTGCCCAGCGCCTCCAGGTATTGGGTCATGTCCGTCTTTTGCTCTTTGAGGCGGCGCTCGGTGCGTTCGACCAGCTCGTCGATTTCGGCCTTGGTCATCTGCGGTGGGAATTCAACGGTGGCCTGCTTCACCAGCGCATCGATGCATTCGTCGCTGTACTTGCCTTCGGTCTGGCGCTTGGCCTCAGCCAGCAACTCGCCGCGAATTTCATTCTTCAGGGCTTCGAGCGTTTCGTAATCGCCCACGGTTTGCGCCAGTGAGTCGTCCAGCGCGGGTAATTCGCGCTTTTGCAAACTGATGAGATGCACCTGGAACTCGGCCGGCTTGCCGGCGAACTCGCCATAGCGCTCGGTGTCGGGCACAGGCAAAGTGAAGGTTTTGTCTTCGCCCGCCTTCAGGCCGATGATGCCTTCGCTGAAATCCAGCATCTCTTCATCGCGATCGAGCGGCGGATAGAGACTGATCTGCACGCCGCTTTGTTTGGAGATGAACGGCTTACCCTCGACGGTTCCTTCGATGTCAACCGTCGCGATCATGTTCGCGGCGGCCTCCGCATCCTCACCGGCCGGTTCGATAATCGCATTGTTGTCGCGGATGTGTTCGAGTTGATGCTCCACGTCGTGCTCGTCAACCGCCGGTTCGATGTGCGGCACGCGCAGTGACTTGTAATCGCCGAGTTCGATCAGGGGGGCGAGGGGCACGATCATCTTGAAGACCATCGGCTCCAGCGTGAAGTCTTCCATCTCGCCCATGCCGTACGGCTCGATGTTGTGTGCCTCCAGTGCTTCCTTGTAGACCTTGGGGCCTAGCTCGTCCACCACTTCTTCCAGCAAAGCCTGCTTGCCCACCATGCGCTCCACCACATCGCGCGGGGCCTTGCCCGGACGGAAGCCGGGAATCTTGTACTTCTGCGCCAGGCGGCGCGCGGCCTGCGCCAGCGCGGCATCGACGCGGTCGGGCGGCACTTCGATGGTCAGCAGCAGTTGACGATTGTCACGGGGTTCGGTTGTAACGTTCACTTCTACCTCGATCTAGATGTTAGAGATTGGATGTTAGAAGCAAGAAGTTGGAGATTGGAAGTTAGATGGTGTGCAGCTGTTCCGCGAACTAAAATCCAAAATCGAAAATCAGACCTCTAAAATCCGTAGTGGGGACGGAGGGAGTTGAACCCTCACACCTTACGGTACACGGTCCTAAGCCGTGCGCGTCTGCCATTCCGCCACGTCCCCTGACGCGGCATGATTATACCTGTCACGGGCTATCCCTGCAACCGTCAACGGACTTTTAAGCGGACAAACGAATTGAAACGGATAACCAATCGCGCAGATGAGCGTCCGCTTTTGTCCGCTTGTCCGTTAGGGAGTCCGTTGATAATTGATCATTGTTCGTTAATCATTTATACTTGTCACATGTCGATCGTCGAAGCGTGCGATCTCAGTATGATTTTTCCACCGAGCGCAGGCAGCCGGGGTCTAGCGGCAACCTATGATCGATCGCCCAAAGGAAGTCATCGCGCGGATTTATCGAGAACCACCAGTTTCCGGCAGTCGGTGAGTTCTTAAAATGATCAGCAATTGTCTTTTGTGAAGAAACTATGCGACAGCTACTATCATCTTTTTCAGGGAAAGCCTGGCTGATTATTTTTGGTTGTTCGTGCCTTGTCCTGTCCCTCGTCATCCTTCCGGCGATATTTCCAACACAGCAGAGGCGACTGCTCAATGTAGTTCAGTCCTATTATGATACGCTCCCTCATCTGTCTAATGCCGGGCGCGTTTTCCGAGAAGAATCATCTTGTGGAAACTGCATGTATGCAGGGATCGAGGAAGGTTACCGCACAAACCAACCCTGGAGTGAAGTAGTCGCTTTCTATAAAGACCGTCTCGATAGTTCAACTTGGCACTGCTCGGAACCAGATACATACTTATTAGCGTGCCGAACGGAACAACTATATCAAGGAGGAGTGTCGATTAGCAAGCGATTGACTTCCGATGGCCAAGGCGATGCCGTAGAAACAACAGAGTTCACTATACGCGTAAGCTATGCCAAGGACTGGGAACTCTTTAAAGAGATATGCCCTTACATGATCTATAATCCGCCAAATTGCGATCTTTATGCCTGGCATGAAGGCGATCCTTGGTAAACGTTGTCTTATCCTCATTCAGAGTTGCTAATTCAAGATGAGTCTCATTCGATCCGCTAGCAACCACATTGCGATTACGCACAGCAATTTACAGAGCAATCTCGCTCAAGTGCGCGAATCTGCGAGCCTCAGGCGTCATGGTGCTAACGGCGATTGCGATTACAATAGTATGCAGGGTTACGTCGCTCTGAATCAGGCGGCGCGATCAATGTCAATGTCGAATGACTCTCATGACCACTGATCCACTCATCGGCAAACGTCTCGGCTCCTTCGAAATTCTGGAGGCCATCGGGCAGGGCGGCATGGCGACGGTCTACAAGGCGCGCCAGCCCGCCATGAATCGCATGGTCGCGCTGAAGGTCCTCTCGACGCCGATGGCGAACAACCCCGCCTTTCTGGCGCGCTTCAAACAGGAAGCCGAGATGATCGCCGCGCTGGAGCACGCGCATATTTTGCCGGTCTACGATCTGGGCGACCAAGACGGCTACGTGTTCATCGCCATGCGCTTTATGGGCTACGGCACATTGACGTCCCGCATCGCTCAAGGATCGATCGCGCTGCGCGACGTGAGCAAATGGATCGAGCAGATTGGTTCAGCGCTGGCCTATGCCCATCAACGCGGCGTCGTCCACCGTGATGTGAAACCCAGCAATGTCTTGCTCGACGCGCAGGGCAACGCCTTTCTGGCCGACTTCGGCATCGCCAAGTGGTATGAAGGTTCGCTGAATCTCACGGGCAGCGGCGTCATCGGCACACCGCAGTACATGTCGCCGGAGCAGGGCCAGGGCCTCAAGATCGATGGGCGCAGCGACGAGTACGCGTTGGCCGTGATGGCTTACGAAATGATCGTCGGGCGACCGCCGTTTGAAGCAGAGACGCCGCTGGCGATTGTGTTGAAGCACGTCACTGAGCCATTGACGCCGCCCATCACGATCAATCCGCTGGTGCCGCAGTTGGTCAGCGATGTGATCGCCAAGGCGTTGAGCAAGGCTCCCGCCGATCGGTATGCGACAACCGAAGGGTTTGCTCAAGCGCTAAGCGCCGCCATTGCCGCCGGCCCCGTCGGTCACACCGCGCCGCTCCCCTCGGCGTTGCCGACTGAAGCTGTGCACGTCACGAAGCACGCTCCGGCCAAACCGTCGCGCCGCATCCGCCCGATCTGGATCGTCTTGGCGCTGATCGCCTTGATCCTATTGGGCATTGGCGGTGTGCTGACCCTCTCCGCGAACACACCCCCACCCGATCGGCCTGTGGCCACGATCGAGTTGGGATCGAACATTCTCGCTCAGACGCCGACGCCCGTCGCGACGCCGACCATCACTGCCACGCTGCCTGCACCCGCCGCCGTCGATCGCTGCACACCGCCGCTGTTTGCCGAGACGTTCGACGATCCGGCCAGCGGTCTGCCCACCGGCGAACAGGGTGATACACGCTGGGGCTATGTCGCGGGTGCATATCAGCTGCTGATCAGCGCGGCGAATAAAATGCAAACGCGCCTAATCGGTCCGCCGTTGACGGACTACGACGCTACCGTTGAGGTTCGGTTTGCCGCAGACAAAACGGGCAGCTCGGGTTTGGTGGCGGCCGCGCGCAGCCCGAATGATTATTACGCCTTGATGATCGACGGCGATCAAAAATACGCCGTGACGCGCCGTACACCGACCGGCACGCAGCTCATTCAAGATTGGACGTTTACTTCGGCGCTGAAGCCGGCCCCGGAGTCAAATCGTCTGCGGGCCGTGCAGCGTGGATCGGAGATCGCGTTTTACGCCAATGAGGTGCTCTTGACCGTGCTGCAAGATGAGGGCGCGCCGGGCGCGAAACGATCGATCGGATTGACGGCTGCTTCGTTTGGCACGGCCACGGATGCGCGCTTCGATAATTTGCGCGTATGCTCGCCGCCGGATGCTTTTGCCTCCCGACAAATTTCGCTCGTCGATAGCTTCGACGACAATCGCAACGGCTGGGCGCCGCAGCAGTTTTCGTCGGTCGGCGGCAGCACGATCGAGAATGGGCAGTTCGTGATCGAGACGATCTATCCAGGCAAACCCTATGGTATTTCCAACTGGAACCCCAACGTTGCCTTTGACGCGCTCGATCTGAAAGTGGACACACAGATTGTCACGGGAACGTCCTCCAGCCGCGTGGGTGTCATCTTCGGGGTGCAAGACCTGGAGAATTTGTACTTGTTCGATCTGACCAACGATGGGCGCTATCACTTGTATCGCAAGCAAGCCGACCTGGCGCAACAACTGGCGGCCGGCGCTTCGCCGCTGATTCGCTCGAATCCGACACTTAATCAAATTCATTTGACGGTGATCAGTAACACTCTATCGGTCGCCGTGAACGATCGGGTGGTCGTCCAGGCCTCGATCGATTACACGCCGGGAGCGGTCGGCCTGTGGTGCGGCGTCTATCAACCCGATCGAACCACCTGCGCCTTCGATAACCTGCAGGCGGTTGGTTCACCCTCCTCGGGCAAAGCAATCCTTTATCCATTTTGCAACTGTCGACGCGAGGCGGTGGTCGATCAACCACTGGAGGTGCGCTGGAGTTGGGCGGCGAAGTCGATCGATCTACTGAATCAGTTTAAGGCGAGCACCACGTTGAGCGTCACGCTCGATGGTCA
>PMCF01000116.1 GCA_003154115.1 Anaerolineae bacterium | reverse complement strand
AACGGCGTTCTGTCGCTCCAGGGCAGTCCGCACATCGATCGAGTTCACGCGGTCCAGGTTGGCTTGTAATTGTGCATGAGCCGCTTCAATCGCCGCACGCCATTCCTCCGCCGTCAGTTGCGTTCGCAAGAGAGGTGGATGTTGGGCATTGAGAAAGCGCAACGCTTCGTCGGCAGGCGCGATGGAAATCAGGCGCGTCTGGCGATCGATGATCAACCAGTGCGTGGCGGGTTCGTCGGATGAGCCGAGGTGGTAACGCTGACCGGCCAGAGGGATCAGAGACAAGGGATGATCCACAAAGGCTTGATATCCCCACCAACAGCCGTCATGCGCTGAACGACCATCCGTCACGACGACTTCATCACCGCTAGGCGTCCAGTACAACCCGAAGTATCGGGCGGTGCCGTGATATTCAACTGCGGCTTCCAGTTGCGGCGGGACAGGAATGTCGAGTGCTCGACCTGGCAAAGTATTACTCATGCGTTATTCTCTTCAGATTCACTACGTTCCATCTTCTGCGCCGAGGCAATGCTGCGTGCCGGTTGGCTTGCTATGGAGCAGGGCCGGGTCGAAATGCAACCGAATGCCTGGCACACCTGCACGGCACCAGCGCAGCGCGGCGCAGGTGTCACGCCCACACGGTTGGTGTGCCAGGCTTCAAGGCCATGCCTGGCTCCAACACACTCTGCACAATCGCACGAGTCGCACGGAACTCGGCGATGACTACCGGGCTGCGTCCAATCAACGCGCAGTCACCACGCAGCTGTTGGTGCTGTTGCCGCGCTTGAGAGATGCGGGCTATGATCGTGTTCTGATCGCCGCCACGTTCCGCCAGGCGCTGGCGGACGTGCGGCGGGAAGAACACGCCGGTCAAAGTTCGGTTAGAAATGCCACAGCCCCCTTGAGCAGGGGGCTGGTTCGTGCTATCATGTTGGTGCATGAGCAGTGTGTCCTGCTTGTGCCGCCATCCCAACAGTCTGGATACTGTGTGGGATTTTTTGTTGCCACGCGGCGCGGCGATGAAGTTGTTCGAGTGCGTTACGGTGTTACGGGGATAATATAGCACAGAAATCGGAACTTTGTCAAGTTGAAATTACAAACTTCCGATTTTAACCTAATAAGAAACGGCCCGGAGGCCGTTCTTTGAATGATCTTAAATGAAAGGTTGTTTTAACGATAGAGTTTAAGCCCTTTTCTTTCGGCGGTATACAGAAAGCTGAGGACGTTTCAATAAATTAGGATTGCCTTGTTCATCAAGCAACGGAGCGCCAGAAAGGCTGTCACTTGATTTGCGCACATGAAATATCTTTGCACAGTAGGCAACATCGGCCTCATCAATCTGCTTTCCGTAGCCTGACTCAAGAACTGCAACTATGCCACGCTTTATCCACTGGCGTAAAGTGCTATCGAGAATATCATATTTCTCAGCAGCTTGAGGGATTGAGATTGCCCGACCCTGCAATTTCTTGAAATCCTCGCGACGAATGGTGCGCAGTTGTTCATTGATGTGCTCGTAAGAGGCGGCCTGGTCAGCGCTGTGCTCGCTCACGCCAATTTCTCCGTTGGGTAATACGGCTGCGCGTATTTTACCCGACTCGACCAATGCATACAACGTCTCTCTAGCGAGACCCGATCGGCGCGCGGCTTGAGCAAGGGGAATGTAACGCTCGAGGGTTGTGGTAGTCATAGACACTTATCCTCCCACTCACATCCACAGAGTGGAGACACCGAGTATTCACGCCGCAGCCGCGCTTCGATCTTTTTCGGTATTAAGCGGAATGGTATGATCCCGACCGACATGCGAGCCTCCACAACGTCATGTCATCCTCATGCCTGCGCGGGTGTCCGAAACATTGCGCAGGCTTTTTTATCTCCCGTACATCCAATCGACCAGTATGCCCGCGTCACCCACAACACAACAGACTGCCCGGAACAAACTCGATAGCAGCCGAGTTCGCTCCGGGCAGTCTGTTCACTGCACCAAAACGAATCGGTTCAATTACCGAAGTGCCCTCGGCGGGAGTCAAACCCACAACCATCTGATCCGAAGTCAGGCGCTCAAAACACCAAACGCCCGGCGTACCGGGCGTTGCAGTTGAGCTCAAGAGCGAGCACTCAGACAGAAACGACCTGTGCCCAAATAGAAGGTGTTTGTCTGGCAAGGCAAACCCGACAGTGCCAAACAAACGCCACTACATAAAGATTGTTTTCGTTAAGAGCGGGAGACGGGACTCGGACCCGCGACAGCTTGCTTGGAAGGCAAGAGCTCTACCAACTGAGCTACTCCCGCATCAGTCGGGGCGGCCGGACTTGAACCGGCGACCCCTCGCTCCCAAAGCGAGTGCGCTACCGGACTGCGCTACGCCCCGAACTATTGCTCTTCAGAGTGTGCGCTACTCCCTACAGCTGCGCTACGCTCCGAACGGACTGCATTGTACCTTGTCGGCGCGGTTCGGTCAAGAATTTTTCATCACCGGATTCAGGCAATGGGCGTCTTCAACCAGCCTGAAGTGTTGTGGAAATTCACCAGCACCCCGCCCGGCGGATTGATCTCATCACACGCCGATCGTTCCTCGGCGCTCAACGACATCTCCAACACGGGCAGCAAGTCTTGCAATTGCTCGATCGTGCGCGGCCCGACGATGGGCGCAGTGATTCCTGCTTGATCTTTGCACCACGTCAACGCCAACTGTCCCGGCGTCTTGCCCGATCGCTGGGCAATCTCGACAAAGCGCGTTCCCGCTTCCACGCCGCGTGGCGTAACCCGTTCGGCATAGATGCTGCCCTTCAAACGCTCGGCGCGTGAGTCAGCCGCAAACGGCTGATTGGCCGGATAACGACCTGCCAGCACGCCCTGAGCCAACGGCGCCCACGGCATGATCGCCAGTTGATAGCGCAGCGCCAGCGGGATCAGCTCATTCTCAATGCGTCGATCGAGCAAGTTGTACGGCGGCTGCTCGCTCACGTAGCGCGCCAGATGCAGACGTTCACTCACCGCCAGCGCTTCCATCACCAGCCAGGCTGGATGCGTCGAACAGCCGATATAGCGCACTTTGCCTGCACGTACCAGATCCGTCAACGCGCCCAACGTCTCATCAACCGGAATCTCCATGCTCGGTCGATGAACCTGATACAGGTCGATATAGTCGGTCTGCAGCCGCCGCAGCGAATCATCACACGCCTTCAAGATATGCAAGCGCGAATTGCCTTCATCGTTCGGGCCATCGCCGACTTTGAAATGTACCTTCGTCGCCAGCACCACTTTCTCACGTCGGTCACGCAATGCTTTCCCGACAACCACTTCACTTTGCCCGCTATTGTAAGTGTTGGCCGTATCGACGAAGTTGATCCCCGCCTCCAACGCCGCGTGAATGATGGCGATCGAATCGGCCTCATTCGTCGCGCCGCCGAAGTTCATCGTGCCCAAACACAGCGGCGACACGCGCACACCCGTCCGTCCCAACAACCGATAGTCCATACTCACCTCGCCGTATTTCCACCGTCGACGATCAACGTCGCGCCGGTCATAAATGATGCTTCATCGCTTGCCAGAAACAACACCGCGTTGGCAATCTCTTCCACGGTTCCCACCCGCCCGATCGGCAAGTCTGCCCCCATCGCTTCAAGCTCTGCCTCAAAGTCGCCCGAAGGATTACGCCGTTCATCGACACGCCAGCGTTCCACATACGTATCGCCGGGACACACCGCATTCACGCGAATATGATCACGCGCCACTTCCAGCGCCACCGACTTCGTCATCAGTACAACCGCGCCTTTACTCGCGCTATACGCCGTGTAGTACGGCCCGCCCACGATGCCCCAATCCGATCCATTATTGACGATGACGCCCCCGCCCTGCCCCCGCATAATCGGCAGCACCCACTTCGTCATCAAATACGTGCCCTTCACGTTCACGTCGAACGTCCGCAGCCAATCTTCTTCGCTTGTTTCCTCCAGTGTGCCCTGCGTGACGAGGCCCGCGTTGTTGAACAAAATGTCGATGCGCCCATAAGCCGCGATCGTAGATTCAATCGATCGGCGGCAATCCTCAGCCCGATCGACCGTGGCGGCGATAAAGATCGCCTCACCGCCATCCGCTCGGATCTCACTCACGACCTTTTCGCCCAACTCGATCCGCCGCCCGGTGATCGCCACGCGGGCACCTTCACGGGCAAATAACTTGGCCGTCGCTGCGCCAATGCCCGACGTACCGCCTGTGATCAGTGCAACCTTGCCCCTCAAACGTGACATGCAATCACTCCCTCGGCCAGCAAGCGATCGATTTCACCCGCACACACATTCAGCCACTCCATTAAGATCGGGCGCGTATGCT
The DNA here is from genome assembly GCA_003154115.1 of Anaerolineae bacterium. GTDB lineage: Bacteria > Chloroflexota > Anaerolineae > Fen-1058 > Fen-1058 > Fen-1058. The sequence goes on along the minus strand of PMCF01000116.1, from coordinate 12,964 downwards.
CACCCAGGCGCGGGCCGCGCTGCATCGATTGGACAACCGTATCCTCAAAACGAATAGGCGATCCCGGTACCTTTAAGTGTACCCCATCCGCCAGGTCGATGTGCGCCAACATGCCACGGGCGTCCAGCCGTGGATCGATCGCCAGTTCATCGATAGTGCGCACCGGACCAGCGGGCACCCCGGCCGCATGTAGATCGGCGAGCAGCGCTTGCGTCGATCGGGATTGGCACCAGGCCGCCAGGATGGTCTGCAACACGACACCATTTTCGACGCGTTGGGCATTCGTCGCAAAGCGTGGATCGTCGATCAACGCCTCATCGATCAACCGCGCCAGCGAACGCCACAAACGATCGTTACCGGCCGCAATCACGATCCAGCCATCGGCCGCGCGAAAACAATCGAAGGGTGCGATGACTTGATCGGTGTTGCCGCGCCGCATTGGAACTTGCTGCGTCACATCGAAGTCGGCCAGTGCATTTTCCAAACAAGCAAACACCGCATCAATCATCGCCACTTCAACGTGAGCGCCCTGCCCCGTGCGCTCGCGCCGAAACAACGCCGCCAGCAAACCGTTCGCCGCCGTTAGACCACTGATGGCATCAGCTATGGCCGGGCCGGTTTTGATGGGTTGATCGGGGAAACCGGTCAGGCTCATCAAGCCGCTCATCGCCTGCGCCACGATGTCGTAACAACCTTGATCGACATCGCCGCCAAAACCGGTAATGCTCACGTAGATCAAGCGCGGCTGAATCGCACTCACTGAGGCATAGTCCAGGCCGTAACGCTTCATCTGTCCGGGCCGGAAATTTTCGATCAGCACATCGACTTGCCCGGCCAGCTGCCGCAACACAGCCTGTCCCGCTGGCGCACGATAGTCAATCGCCACCGAACGTTTACCACGATTCAGCGTTTCAAAGTAACCGCTGGTACCGGCGATGAACGGTCCAAAAGTGCGGCTATCATCGCCCCCTTGGGGATGTTCGATCTTGATCACGTCTGCGCCGAGATCACTCAAGCGTAACGTGGCATACGGGCCGCTATAGACCCGCGTGAAATCCAGTACGGTCACACCGGCCAGGGGAAGCGTGTTCACAGAATATCACCTCCACTACAATCCCAGGCATTGAAATTCAACAATACGGAAGCGGTTTCCTTCAGTGGTTTAACGGTGAGGAAATACGGCGTGCGGGTATAGGGCAACCGCGTACTCCACCCGATGTCGTGTAAGGCAGCGCGCAGCACAGAAGTCGGTGTCGTTAGCGCCTGAACAAAATAAATTCCGGCGTGACGCAGGGCCGTCGCCCAACGTTGTAGTAACTCTGCTACCTCATGTCCGTGAGCGGCCAGCAGAGAAGCTACGCGCAGGCCCTGCCACGTCGCCAACCGATAGATCACCACGCCCTGCACACCCTCCGCCGTTTCCCACACACCCAAGTGATAATGACGAAAAGGGTGCTGCGCAAAGCGATGCCGGATCAACGCAGGGGATACCGCAAAGCGAATTAGATCATCTGCCGGCGGAGTGAAATCGAAGGGGGTAGTAGGCCAATCAGTGGTCAGGCGCAGCGGTTCGCTTTTCAAACGCGGAAACAATCCGACGAGTACAGGCTGCATCCGCCCGATCACTTGATAACCATACGCGTGGCTGTGCCGATCGACCTTCACACCTGCGGCGTTGGAGAAACCGACGCCGGCCAGCACGCCCCGATCGGCCAGTGTCGCGTACACCGGCTGCGCCACTTGCTTCACAAGCCCGCGCCCGCGATACGCTGGATGCACGGCCAAATTGATGCTTAGGCCGACACATTCGAGTGAGGCCGCCGACGGCAACCACAACGCCGTGAGCAGCGAGCTATATTGCGCAATGAGGCGCGTGTTCTCCCACGCGCCCCATGCGATCAGTTCATGTTCGGCCTGCAACCAGGTCAACAGCTGTTGCATGTCGTACCGCGTGCGATCAAATGCTGCGGCCAGAAGCTCGGCCCACGGCTCGCAGTCATTCAGAGTGAGCGCCCGCAATTGGATAGACAAAATTCACGTACCGGGTTTCGACTAACGCGACTCAGTGAGACACGGTCTCAGTGAGACATCGTGTCCAGTGCCGCCGCAAAAATCTTCAGCGCCTCAGCCATCTCCGACTCACTGACAATCAGCGGCGGAATCCAGCGGATGACATTATCGTATGTGCCGCAGGTCAGCAACATCAAGCCGTGCTCGAAGGCCGCTTTCACCACGGCTTTCGATGTGGCTGTATCTGGTTCGCCACGCTGCGCAGTGGTAAACTCAGTCGCCACCATCAGGCCCTTACCGCGCACGTCGCCGATAACCGAGAACTCTTGTTGCAACTGCTGCAAGCCGGCCAGCAATTGTTTACTACGCGTGTTGACGTTGTCCAGCAGGCGCTCTTCTTTGATCACTCGCAGGGTTGCCACCGCTGCCGCGCACGCCACCACATTCCCGCCATATGTCCCGCCGTGCGAGCCGGTGGTCCACTTCGCCATCAAGTCTTTGCGTGTAACCAGCGCACTCAACGGCATACCCGAGGCCAATCCCTTCGCCGTGATCAACACATCGGGCCGCACGCCGAAGTGCTCCATGGCGAACCACACGCCCGTGCGCCCGATGCCGCTCTGCACTTCATCGGCGACCAGCAGAATGCCGTATTGATCACACAAGGCGCGTAGTTCCTGCACGAACTCAACGGGCGGCACCACGTAGCCGCCCTCGCCCAACACCGGTTCCATCACAATGCAGGCAGTTTCTTCGGGCGCGGTCTGGCTCTTGAGCAAGCGCTTCAATTCATGCAGACAATAGTCGGTCGTTTCTGCTTCATTCATCTTCAATTGATAGGCGTAGGGATAGGGCGTGACGAAGATGCCGGAAGGCAGCGGTTGATAACCAATCCGATAGATCGTCTTGCTGGTCGTCATCGCCATCGTCAGGTGCGTGCGGCCGTGGATTAGCTTCGCCGCCTGCGCCTGGATCGCGGCCACGACCTTCGGGTGACAATGCCCGGTGTGGTGACGCCGATGCCGCAGATGAACTCAGATAGCAGCGTCCGGTTATACAATAGCCTACATCGCCCACCCGATCCCCAGCTCTGCCAGCTTGGCCTCCGTGGGCATGCCGGTGTCAACATCCCAACCCGCCATGGCGTAGTAATCGTCTAAGGCAGCCTCCAACTCCTCCCGCGGGATGAACAGCCCGTCGGAAACGCCGCCATTCAGGGGAACGTCGAACAGGCGCTTGGGCAACGTGTCTCGCTCGCGGCCCGCACCCTCGCGTGCGTTGAATGCCCGCGTCAGGTTCAGCCGCCGCTCGCCGATCTGCTGGATATCGGCGACAGTGAGCGGCCAGCCGGTGACCGCGCTCGCCAGCTCTGCCATCTCCGCGGGGCCGATCAACTGCCAGGACGGACCGTAGACGAACTGGCACAGGTTGGCCGAATCCATGAACGAGTAGTTGTACATGGTGTACAACGCCAGCTTCACTTTCTCGCGGTTCATCACCCGGTCGCCCTGCGGATCGGTAAGTCCGATCTCAGCCATGCGCTTAAGGCTGTAATCGTACGCGCCCGGGGTATACCCGGGATCGTGCTCGCTCGACTGGTGGTCGGCGCCGAAGGGGTTGACCGCGTAGACGACCTCCAGGCTGCGTTTCACCTGCGGCATGTGCGCCGGCAGTTCCATGTTCTTGACCGCCACGACCAGATCCTCGGCCCCGCGGCCGATCTGCGCGGCGGCGTAGGCAGAGCCGTCCGCCAACAACTCCCCCAGCCCCTCGCGGCGGACGATCTTGGCCACGATCGCCAGCAACGCATCAGCGTTACCGAAGCGCAAGTCGATCCCGCCGGTGTCCGCCAGGGTGAGGATGCCCTGCTCGAAACAATCCATTGCGAAGGCGATCGTCGCGCCGGTGGAGATGGTGTCAAGGCCGTGTTGGGCGCAGATCTGGTTTGCCAGCGACACCGCGGACAGGTCGCCCACGCAGCAGTAGGAGCCGAGAGTGGAAAGCGTCTCATACTCCGGGCCGCCGTAAAGCGGGTCCACCTTGGCGCCCTCGTATTCGGTCTCGACCGCGCGTTTGCAGCGAACCGAGCAGGCGTAGCAGGTATCGTTGTGCTTGAGGATCGTATCGGTCATAGTCTCGCCCGACAGCGCCTCGGCCTGCGCAAAGGTTCCGCTCACCCAGTTGCGTGTCGGCAGCCCGCCCACGGTATCCTGGAACATGAAAACGCTGGCGGTCCCGTAGTCCTGCAGGCCCTTCATGTCCGGGAAATCCGGGAGAGCACCGGCGGCCTGGCGAGCCAGGCGGGTGACGGCCTTCTTATCGGCAACGCTGACCTTGCCGTGACCGCGCACGGCGATCGCCTTCAGGTTCTTGCTTCCCATCACCGCGCCCATACCGGTGCGGCCATGGGCACGGTTAGACATGTTGATGATGCACGCCAACCTGGAAAGACGTTCGCCCGCGGTGCCGATCTGCGTCACTTCAATCTTTGGGTCGCCGAGTTCCTCCTTGATAACCTGTTCGGTTTCCCCCGTCACGCGAAGCGTGCCCCAGAGATGTGTCGCGTCCCGTAGCTCGGCTTCACCGTCATGCACCCACAGATACACCGGTTTGGGGCTGCGTCCGGTGAGGACAATGCCATCAAAACCGGCGAACTTGAGCTCGGCGGGCCAGAAGCCGCCCGCCTGGCTATCGCCGATCAAACCGGAGATAGGACTTTTGGCCGTCGCGGTGCACCGGCTCTGTCCGCTGATCGGCACGCCGGTCGTGGCCGAGAGCATGAACGACAGCGTGTTCTCGGGTCCCAGCGGGTCGGCGCCGGGCGGCGTGTTCTTCAGCAGGTAGTAGGTGCCCATCGCGCTGCCGCCCCAGTAGGTGCGGTAGAACGCTTCGGGCGGCTGCTCGATTTCCATGTGTCCAATCGTTAAGTCGACGTGTATTATCTTTCCGGTGAATCCGAACATGATCACATCTCCTTGATCCCATACTGTGGCCGAAACTTGTCAACGATCCAATCTTCCCAGTATTTGAGATCTGACTGCCAGTCCGCTGGCGAAAACCGTGAGCTCGTGATAACATAGTCATAGACATCATTAGAGATAGTACGCTTATGTTACAACATGCATGTCTTTGGATCCAATCCGAGCCGGCCTCGGATTTCAGCCAGCACCAAGCGGGACAAAGCTTGCCGACTTGATTCGTCCAACGACCCAGTCCATGCATAACATGGTAGGATCATTATGTCCCAATTTGGCATTTCTGGTGGCGCCCAAACAGGATGCTCGAATAACGTACCTGATGGCACTGCGCCATTTCGAAGGTAAAAGCCTATCCGGCGGATGCACAAATCCCGCGCTGCCGCCGAACGGGAGTCATCCGGTCTCTCAACTTCGATCAGTGTACCGCGACATCCATCGTGACCAAACATCCGTGAGATTTCCTCACCTGCTTTGGAGATATGTCTAAGTAGCCGACCTCCGATGCCACCATCTCGATACGTACTTTCCACAGCAAGATACTCCAGGTGGAACAAATTGGGGTTGCGTAAATAGCTGGCAAGTGCAATTGCGATCGGTTCGTCCCCATCGAGCAATGCCAACGCTCGCCCTGTCGCACTGCCCCGGCCGCGGGAGGCTGCAAATTCGCCAAGATCCGCTGCAGGCATCTCCCACGGCGCTTCGAAGGCCTCGCGGTATATGGCGGCAACGGCAGCGAGTTGTGCCGGATCAAGGTCCGCAATGTGAACCAGCGCTAGCGTATTCAGCATAGTTAAGAACCTGTTGGAAAGATAGTGTTGATTATGACTCCTCGAAGATGGCATCCAGATCGGCCTCCGCCACGTCGAAGACCGCGTTGTGTGGCGGCAGCGGCTCGCGCATCATCCACTCGGGGAGGCGGTCGTCGGCCGATGTGAAGCCGGCGCGGCGGTTGAACTCCCGCTCCAACGATAAGGTCTGCCTTCCCAGTGTCTGGAGTATATCTGCGCCTACATCCCACCCGTAGCGCGCGTTGAGCAGATCCCGGATGACCCAAGGCGCTACCGCAAAGCCGAACCCGGCGAAGATGCACGCACCCAGGGTGTCATAGCCCGCCATATTGATCTGCGCTGTGCGCGAGAACGGTGCCTGGACTTTGGGGTCGAGATGATCTACCTTAGCGCGGATGGTGAGGCCGGCGGTGTGGTCCGCGCCCTGCGGAGATGTGGCGTAGGTGATGCCTGTGCCCTTGATGGCCCGCGGATCGTACGCGGAGATGGCCTGCCCCTTGACGACCGGTACACGCTTCACACCCAGCGCCCGCCCGGCCGAGGCTGCACCGTTGCCCAGCGCGCGGCCGAGCGCTGTTCCTTGCCGAATTTCACCCATCAGCGCCAGCGCCCGTTCGCCGTCGCCCCACGCCATCAAGCCCGCCTCGGCCGCTACACCCAACGCCGCGCCCACCTCAATGGTATCCAGCCCCAGGTCGTTGGCCTCCCGGTTGAGCCGGGCGATGGTGTCGAGATCAGCGATGCCCAGGTTGGAGCCCATCAAGCCGATGGTCTCGTACTCCAGCGGTGACACGATCGTCTTCCCGTCCTCCCCGCCGAAAACGTTGGAACAGCGGATCGCGCAGCCGGCCATGCAGGCATGGGTGGTCTCACTCTCGCCCCCTCGGCGCAGCAAGAGGTCACGTAAGGCATCGCCGCTGATCGCTTCGACGGATTCGAACTGACCCGCGGAAAAGTTTCGCGTGGGCAGGCCACCGAAGCTGTTGCACATGGCCGCCATGCCCGCCGTGCCATAATCCGCGTAGCTCTTGGTCTGCGGCACGGCCATAAGCGCCTGAGTGTAAGCTTTCTGCGCGGCGCGGAACGCCTCGGGGTCGGCGATGGGAGGCTTCGCGCCCCCGCCGGCATCCACCACTATCGCCTTCAGACCCTTGGCCGCCATCACTGTGCCCATTCCGCCCCGTGCGTTGATGCGCGAAGGCACGCGATCCTTGTCCGCGTTCTGGATGCCCGCGGAGTTTAAGTGCATTTCGGCACCCGGGCCGATCAACGCGACGGCCACCTTCGGACCGAAGCGTTCGTAAAGGCGGCGCCCGGTCTCGTAGACACCGAGGCCAGCCAGGTCACCTGCCGTGTCGAACCGCGCGCCGCTGGCGTCTATACGCAGCACCCAGAGCCCAGGATCGGCCGGCTGGCCCTCCATGATCAGCGCCTTGATGCCCAGGTGTGTTAGTTGCAGACCCGTGCGGCCGCCCGCGTTGCTTTCTTTCACGCCGCCGGTCAGCGGGCTCTTCCCGCCGACCGAGATGCGGTCGCAGCTCGACAGCATATGGCCCACCAGCAGGCCGGGCGCGAAGATCAGCTTGTTGGCCGGGCCGAGCGGATCACAGATGGCATCAACCTCATCCACCAGGATCTGCGCCAGCAGACCGCGGCCGCCCAGCCTCTCCCAGCTATCCGGGACCGGCTCGCGGCGCAAGGTCTGCAGCGCGACGTTGACACGCCAAATGAGCATTACCCGTCCTGAAGAACGATAAGAATGAGGCATCGGCCCCAGGATCTATTTATGTTCCTGGGGTCGGTGCGAAAAGTACTACTCGAACTCGCCGCCTTCCGGTTCGCCCGGTTTGCGATCAAGGAATTCGACGTCCTGGGCGATTATCTTGGTCATATACTGCGTCTCGCCTTTGTCATCCTCCCACCGGTCGGTATGCAGGCGGCCTTCCAGGTAGATGAGCTTCCCCTTCTTTAAGTACTGCTGGCAGATTTCACCCATCTTGGCCCAGGCCTCGACGTTGAACCAGTCAGTCTCTTCCTGTTTTTGCCCTTCGCCATTGGTCCAGGACCGGTTAACGGCGATGGAGAAACGGGTGGATGCAGTGCCCTTAGGCGTATAACGCATTTCCGGGTCGCGCCCCAGACGGCCAATGAGTTGTACACGATTGAGCGATGCCATGACGACCTCCTTGCAGGTGTAACGTGTGGGACCGTGGGGGAGTGGTCGGTCCGAGGACATTGCGACAGCCGCGTCACCTCGACCACGGCGAGCACCTGGGGGAGAGCGCCTGAGCGGAATTATGGCACAAGGCGCGAGGCATGTCAAATGGAATTCGCTGCAAGGAATATGCCACAGGAGTATCGACGAACTGTGCGCCCCTGGGCCTGCCGAAGGGTGAACACTTCGAAGTGACCTTCGGCTGGTCAGCAACCGTGTCCCCGATACGCTACTTCACTGCCTGGGTGAAACGAATGGCCGGCTGCCCGTTGCGGGTGTCTATCCAGGTCACGTAAGCGATGTCCTCCGCGTCAACAGCCAGAGCGGGACCGGCCGACCTTGCCGCGCTCACCGGCCACCGGGATCTGGTGCTCGACATTGCTTACAGCCCCGACGGCATATTGAACAGGTGGCTACTTCGGGGGCCCATTGTTCTATCCCTGTGTGATATTGTCGAAAGCGTAGCGTAGTGCCTCCCTTACATCAGTGTCCCAGCATCTCCCGGCCGGTTTTCGTGTGGTTGCCATTTGAGCAGCCGAACAAGTTGTTCCAGGGCGCCCAGCAGGAACGCAATGCACACGAAGAACAGCACCGACTTACCGGCGAGCGTCGCGACTGGCAGCTCCAGGGAGGGTGAACCAGTGAACATCGAGGCGAAGATCGCGGCGAAGAAGAGATCCAGCCCAAGGTCAATCAGCCGCGTGGTCAGGGTCCAGCCCTGCAGCACCAAGTGCGCCAGGCACAGGCAGAAGGCCCATAACCAGAAAGTGTTCAGCCGCGGCAGGAACGCCGCGAAGCCAGGGCCAGGCAGCGTCGTGAAGCTCGTCGGGTCGGTGGCGGACCTGATGAAGCCGACGTATCGCGGGAAGAAGTTGAACAGGATCGCCGCGGCGATGATGATGAACAGCTCTGCAATGGTCGCAGCCAAGTTGATGCAGTCGGGGTCGCGATGACTCGTGCGATCTGGGGCATTTGCAGACATCGTATCCTCCATTCGTCCAAGCGACGCACGCAGGTGGGTGCGCTTCTCAGATAGTCTCCCGCAAGAGGTTCCGCCGCGCATCGGCCAGTTGGGGAGTCCGAGGATTGGCCAGGTGGATAGTGTTATCCACTGCCCAACAGGAACAGCAGAACTGCCGCGACAAACAGGATCGGACCGACGATGATGCGAGATGTTCTCATGTATGGCCTCAGCTCATGCCGATATGCGGGTATTGACAGGTGCAACTCTCAGTACTATAGTGTCTTTGTGCCGTTCCCACATCATGCTACGGTCCCCTTGGGGGCAACCTTTGACGCGTCGACCCGTTTGCGTTTCGGCGTAACCTTGTGACGAGGTATCGCGCTCACGTTACTCATTCTAAGCAAAGGAGCCCAATCCGATGAAGACAAGAACCGTTTACCGAAAGTCCGTGTATCTCCTCGTGCTGGCGATTCTGATCACGGCGAGTTTTCTCGCTGGAAGTTTTGTCAACAGAGGGCAGCCCGTGAACGCTCAAGGCGCTACCATCGCTGCGGATCCCGCAGCTCCAAATGACGAACGGCTTTGTACGATTGGGTTTGTCGCCGACTACGGCACCCGCATGCAGGTGTGGTGCTCCAACGGACCCGGACCGATTGTCCATTTCGCGGCTCCGTTGGGTTCGGCCGTGGAGTCGCGGAACGCGAATCGCTTCCTGGTCATGCTGATGAACGCTTATGCGCTGAATAAGCAGGCACTGCTGTATTACGAATCCAATTCGGCGCTCAATCCGCCGGGTTGTTCGGCCGCTGATTGCCGGCTCCTCACAGGGGTAGTGCTACAATGAAGCCGCACCTGCGCTTGGCAGTCATCCTGGCAACGATTCTAGCCATGGCGTTGGCTTATCTGGGCGGCACGTTTGTGTCAGCCCAGACCAGCCCGCTCTTGATGAGCCCGGGCGCTCCAGCGCAAACCACGGCACAGCGGGTGGCGATCCAGGCTGCTAATTCCCTGTTGTTGCTGGATGGCGAAGACGACACGTCGACGCACCTTCCTATCGTCTTGAGGCGATAGTGCTTCGGATGCGCGGAGTTCGCCGCTAGAGGTCAAGCGGCAGACGCGTGGGCCACAACAGCCGGAGAAGGACTTTACGGCTGTTGTGGCCACGGGACTACGCGTGATTGTTGAGTGCGCCAGCGCCAGCGAGATGGCGTTAGTCGCGACAAAGTTCTCGCGAGGTTCCGTGAGCGTGTCGTTGCGCTGACAGATGCCCTGACAATATCCTCCGTGGTCGGCAGCTTGCCCCACCCCTTGGCGCATGGTATCATCCTATCATGCCGCTGACGATCTGGCTTCTGAATCCCTATCACACCGGCTCGCACCGCGCCTGGGCGGAAGGCTACGCTGCGCACAGCCGCCATGATGTGCGCGTGCTGTCCATGCAGGGCTATTTCTGGAAATGGCGGATGCAAGGGGGTGCGCTGGAGTTGGCGCAGCAAGCCAACACCGCTCTGGCAGCCGGCCAGCGCCCCGACGTATTGCTGGCGACGAGCATGACCAACCTGCCGGCCTTCCTTGCGCTGACACGGCGCGGGCTTGGCAGCGTGCCGACCATGCTCTACATGCATGAGAACCAGCTCACCTATCCCTCTCCTCCCAGCGGCAAGCGCGACCTGACTTACGGCGCCATCCAGCATCTATCGACCCTTGCCGCGGACTGCATATGCTTCAACTCGGGCTATCACTTGCGCGCTTGGTTCGACGAATTGCCCCGGCTCCTCAAGCACTTTCCGGACTACACTCATCTCGAAACGGTCGATGCTGCGCGGGCCAAGTCGCGCGTACTGCCGGTCGGCTGCGACCTCAAGCGTTATGACAAGTATTCGACGCGATCCGTTGATGAGGAAGCCGGTGACAAGTCACTGCCGCCTTTGATCCTGTGGAACCAACGTTGGGAGTTCGATAAGGATCCGGCGACGATGCTGGCCGCGTTGTACGCGCTGGCAGACGAAGGGGCGACGTTCCGTGTGGCGTTGGCCGGCGAGAGTTTCAGAATCCAACCGGCGGAGTTCACCGAGGCGCGCGAACGGCTGGGCGCGCGTCTCGTCCACTTCGGGTACGCGGAAAGTGAATCTGAGTATGCCCGCTTGTTGTGGGATGCTGACGTGGTGCTGAGCACCGCGGTGCATGAATTCTTTGGGGTGAGCGTGGTGGAGGCGGTCTATTGCGGCGCGACGCCGGTGCTGCCCAACCGCCTGAGCTACCCGGAGTTGATCCCGCCGAATTGGCGTGCGCGTTGCCTCTATGATAACGCCGACGGACTGCTGGCAAGACTCAGGGCTTTCCTGACGCGTGCCGCGCCATCGCCGGAGTTGCGGCAGGCGATGGCGCGCTTCGATTGGTCGGAAATCGGGCCGGTCTACGATGACCTGCTGCAGGATGTGGCGGAAAACCGAGCCTGAACTCAGGCGCCGCAGGCGTGGTAATACCGCCAATCGGGATCGTGATGGTCGCCCAATCCGGGACTAGGCGGCGGATGCATCACCGCGCGCTCTGCCTGGGTGGTCGGCTGCGGCTGCGCACTCGCGGCCGGACGTTCTTGTGTGGCAGCCTGAGTCTCCTGAGGTTGCTTGGGGCTTTGGTGCTCACGGGGCTCCATCGTCTTCTCCTCCGGCAAACAAAAGACCTCCCGGTGGGAGGCCCTTGGTTACATACTATGATCTGCGCCGATCTGGTCTTCGCCTACTCCCCCCCGACTCCCGAATGCTCCTTGCCAATGACAAGGAGCTCCGTAAGCGACAGGGTAATCAATCGGGTGCGGGGGTTCACAGCTCACTCTCAAGATCGAGTATGACGATAATCTAGCACGGTTTCTCGCACCTGTCAAGCGACGCGAGATTGACATTCGGTCATAAGTAGCGGCGCCAAGGGAGCGGCGGTAGAATTGGGGCGTTCACAACCGCACCTGAGGAGGGAGCATATGGGAACGCTCGTGACCTGGGAGGCTCAGTGGCAGAGTCCGTTGGCTGATTACCTGGCTGATTATCGGTCACTCATGGGTGATCAGCGGACGGTGGTGACGTTTGGCGCAGTCGTGCAGGGCATCATTGGCGCTGGCAGCTTGGTATGCGAACGGATCGCGGCGCAGTCGGCGGTGTTGGCGGCGGCACAAGATGGTGGGCAACGGGTCAGTCGGCTGGCGACCGGCGCGAGTACCCAGCGTTCGCAGTTGGATGCGGCACATCTGACGGCGCAGTTGCGACAGCGTGGCGTCGCGCAGTTGGCCCAGGGGACGGGGGATGAGTTATGGCTGATTGCCGATGGTTCGGATCTCCGCAAGCCCTATGCGCAGGCGATGCCGGCGTTGATGCAGGTGCGGGACCTGGATGGCGACTTGGTCCCGGGTTATCGCACCATGAATGTCCTGGGGGTGATGCCGGGGCGCCGCGGCGTGCTGTATCACCGTCTATTCAGTAGTACCGAGGCCGACTTCGTCAGTGAGCCGGCGGAGGTCCAGCAGGCGCTGCAAACGGTCAGCCAAGCCGTGGCCGGACTGAAGTCCCGGCTGACGGTCAGTTGGGTGCTCGACCGGGGCTTCGACGATGTCGCGGTGTGGCGGACGGTCTGGGAACAGCAGGAGCGGCTGGTCTGTCGCGTCCAGCACCCGGAACGGCTGGTCGCATATCGGGCTGGCAACGACGAATGGCGTGCCGGCGACCTCAGCAAGGCCAAAGAGCGCCTCCGGCTGGTGGGTACTGCCCAAACGACGATGGTCGTCCAACGCGGCCGCCAAGCGCATGCGAAAGAGCAAGTGGTCANNCTCGGTACCAAGCTGGAACCCTGGCTGCTGATCACCGATTGGCCGGTCACCGATGAGGCCAGTGCGCTACACGTCTTTCGCATGTATCGCCAACGCTGGGCGGTCGAGGAGAGCTTCAAGTTCACCAAAACCTGTCTGGGGTGGGAGGAGGTGCAACTGCTCGATTTGACCGGCATCCGCACCTTAGTCGCC
>PMCF01000449.1 GCA_003154115.1 Anaerolineae bacterium | reverse complement strand
ATAGACCGATAGACCGATAGACCGATCATCTTTGCTACCTCATCCCGCTGGAATTCGTGCATCATATCACAATTTCTCTATGTAGTATAGCGATGGCGGTGCAATTCAGCTTTGAAGAATAGTTTTTCTTCGCGCTGGTTTCACGCTCGTTGCGGGCCGTTTAGCCACAATTGGTAACGAAGTTTTGGCATGGCTCAAAACACGCTCAGAGTCAGTTTGACACTTTGGGGAATTTCTGCCGCAAGAAATGAGATTGGCAGGCTTGATGCGGCTTGTGCCAAGTGGCTTTGAGGGCCTTGACCAAAGCAGGTTGTTGGTCACTCACGGTCGCTAATGTCTTGAGACCCAGTGTCTTCACCGGTGGCAAGAACGCGTTGAGTGTCGATTGATCGGCCTGTGACAGCCATTCGGCATACGCGGTAAAACCCTGCTAGGCGACTTATTCGGTTACGGGATAAAAGTGGCCGCGTAGTCCCTGCCCGTTAAGCGGCACGCCAGGGGAAAGTAGTGTATAACCATAGTAGGCTGGCCGTCGGTTGAATGGGGGTTACGCTGACGTGCCGGAATTCAAAAAGGAGGTGAGGCTTACTTACAATCCAGACCACCTGCTCAGGCAGTGTTGATCGTCGATGCGTCATTCACTGAATTCAATTAGGGAGGATAGCCATGACTGTTTTGTCTCACGTCATTCGGCGCAGCGTGGTACCGATCGGCCTTAGCCTGGCCGTGATCGCTGTGCTCTTGATCGCGCTGTCGGTTGTGCCGGCGCGCGCGACCCCGGAAGTCTTCAACCTCGATCGATCTCAATCCCCGACGTCCGCCCGGCCCACCGGGCCATTACAAATTCCGTTCGGCACTGCGCCCAGTAAGATCGACGGACAGTGCACTGTCGATCCCGCCGGCGGCGAATGGAACGATGCGCTGGCCGTAGAATTTCAGGACTATGGCGGCGCGGTCGGCGCCACCGTCACCCGCACCGTCTATCTCAAACATGATAATAGTAACTTGTATGTCTGCCTGGTAGGCGCAGTGGGCGCCGATGAACGCCGCTTCGCCAGTGTGTATCTCGATACGTTGGATACACGCAACGCGCTGGCCGGCCCCACCGATTATGGCTTGCACGTCAGCATTCTCGGCAGCGCCATGTCGAGCGTCAAAGGCACCGGCATAGGTAACTACACACCGATCACTCTCACCGCGGGTCTGTGGGATGCGCATGCCACCGGTGGCGTCGGGGCTAACAATGAAGTCGCCGAATATTCGATCGGGTTGCCGTTGACCGGCGGCGCGTGCGGCCAACCGTTTGGCCTGGCCGTCTATCACCACTGGCTGACAGGCGTTGGCGTCGATTTCGGTTGGCCTAGCAACAAGTTTTACGATCAGCCGCAAACGTGGACCGAAGTGCAGCTGGCCGGGCTGGCTAACTGCGCGGGCAAGAGCGACATCGCCTACGTCTACAAATACGATACTGCCAAAGCGAACGACTTCAAGAACCTGCTGACCTCGGTCGGTTATGGCGTCGATCTGATTCCGCTGAACGCGGTGACGGCGACGAACTTCACGACCTACACCGAGATCATCGTGGCCGACGACACCGGCAGCCTCGATACGTGGGGGACCGGGTTGAGCCAGATGCTGCCGATCACCAGCGTGAATAAGCCGGTGCTGGGCTTGGGTGAAGGCGGCTATGCGTTCTTCGGTCAGACCGGATCGCCGATCGGGTGGCCGCATGGCTGGCATGGCCCGGCGCAATTCGTCGATAATCCCGTGCCTGCACCGTCCCCCTACTACTACAATCCGTTTGATTTGAGCGGCCTGCTCGGCTCGCCCATCAAACTTTATCAGGCCTTAAACAACGAGGTCGGTATTTACGTGCCGGGCGATCCAGCGCCGTTAACGGTTCTGGGGTGGGAACTTCCCTCGAGCCCGCAGGGCAAGCACGATCATGCTCCTTTGATCAGCGATAGCTGTCAGCAGCTATGGGGCTTCAGCGAAAGTCCCACGCGCATGACGCCGGAAGGCCAGCGGTTGTTCCTCAATGCTGTGAAATATGGCTACACCGATCTGGCGCGTTCTTGCAAGCCGACGACGCCGCCACCGGCGGATTGCGTGACATTGACCAAGACGGCGGTGCCGCCTTCGGGCACGACGGTCACACCGGGCACGGCCATCACGTACACGCTGAACTACACCGTCTCACAAAGCGCGCAATGCAACATCGTGCGCAGCGAGTTGATCGATCATGTGCCTGACTTCTCGCTGTTTGTGCCGGGCAGCGCGACCGATGGCATCTCGCCCAACTTTGCCGATACCCTGATCTGGACTTCGGGTCTGACAACTACGGGGAGCAAATCCTTCACGGTCAGTGTGCTGGATACCGGCTGCCGCGAACAACGCCCGATCGTCAACATCGCCAAGCTGCAAACCAATCTGGGTGTCTTTGTCAGCAACCCCACCACGCATCCGGTGAAGTGCCCGCCGGTGGTGCCGCCGAACAACAATCCGCCTTACGCGGAAAGCGAGATTCAAGTCTATCCGTATCCGCTGGTCACCGGCCAGCCCACCAAGCTGAGCGTGCGGGTGTTTAACACCAGCGCCGCTTCGCAGACGGTGACGGTGACGTTCATGACCAGCTCCGATCGCTTTGGGATCGGCATTCCGTTCGGCGCGCTGCCCGTGCCGGGGAATCCGCGCGTGCTCACGGTCGGCGGGCTGGGCTATGCCGAAGTGGCCCTCGATTGGATTCCCATTAGCTCCGGTCACTACTGCATCATGGTGAAGATCGAAAGTGCGGGCTACGACCCGATCTTCACTTATCGTAATCTGGATGTAACCGAGGACTTGAAGCCCGGGGTGACAGACATACTGACGTTTAGCGTCGTCAATCCCC
The DNA here is from genome assembly GCA_003154115.1 of Anaerolineae bacterium. Lineage (GTDB taxonomy): Bacteria > Chloroflexota > Anaerolineae > Fen-1058 > Fen-1058 > Fen-1058. The sequence goes on along the minus strand of PMCF01000449.1, from coordinate 5,149 downwards.
ATTCGGTTCCGGAGACGATCAATCTGGTGGTGATCAATACCTGTCCCGGTTGGACCGCCAGCGTTACCCCCACGGGTATTATCGCAGAGCCCCACAACAATTACACGTCTACTTTGCGGGTGACCCCGCCCGACCCGGCGGTGTTGGGCACCGGCTGTCACATCGACGTGCAGGGCTGGATCGGGAATGAGCTGATCGGCGGCATCAGAAAACTCGACGTGCCGCCCGTCAACTTGCCGCACAGCGACCCGTTTTGGATGGAGAAAGAAATCAGCACCATCCCCACGCCACCGATCAGCGGCACGGTTAATCAGGCTTGCATCCAGCTGCAAAATCCGCTGGGCTTCACGCGCACCGTCACGGTGACGTTTAGCGAGGCGGTGTTTGGCGCGGGCATTCCGTTCACACCGTTCATCACGCAGACGTTTACGTTACCGCCGTACAGCCTGCAAAACTACTGCGTCAACTGGACGCCGATCGCGTCGGCCTATCTGCACCGCTGCCTGCTGGTCACCCTGCAGCAACCGGGCTGGCAGGATCAAACCAGCCAGCGCAATGTCGATCTGGTGCGGCGGCCGCGCATCTTCAATCCGAGCGGCGTCCACATCCCGTTCTCGATCGGCAACCCGTTCCCGTTCACGAGTAAGCTGAACCTGAACGGTATCTTGATCGGCTTGAATCAATGGAAGCCGAAGTTCATCCCCGATCCGCCGCCCGATCTGGCACCGGGTCAAACTATGGAGTTCATGCTGGAGCTGGTACCGGCTGTGCAGCAAAACGGCCCCAGCGTGGAAGCCGACCCATCCATCTCCGGCGATGCCGTCCGCGCGGATATCAGCCTCAGCCTCAACGATCAACCGTACAGTGGCTTCAGCGTGGACTTTGCGCCGCCGCTGAATGTGTATCTGCCGTTGATCCTGAAGTAAGACGCGAACCCTCCTGGAGGCCGTAAGCCTCCGCGAGGGTAGAACAGCTATCACACAACAGGCCGGATTGATCGCGCTGATCAGTCCGGCCTGTTGCAGTGAATGCGAATGCTATAGTCGCGATCGACGGCGCAGCGCCCAGCCGCCCATCAACAGCATCACGACGGCCAGCAGAATCAACACGATCCAGCCGTTGTTGGTGGGAGTGCGTCCGCTGAAGGTGGTGAGGGTGATGGCGGTGGGAGTGGCACTGCTCAAGCCGAAGGGGGAGAAGGTAGTCACACCAGTCGCCGTCACCGAATAGAGGCTGCCAGAACAACTCTGACCGCTACTCGACAGCGCGTCCCAGGTACTCCCATTCCAGTGATAGACGGTCATTGCCGCGCACGTGTTCCCATTCAATTCACCGCTGCCATAGAAGAAAGTAATGGTAGCGCTTCGACCAGTGGTATTGGCGGGGGTAATATTGAAGCAGCGCTTTGCTAGTTCACCACCCGTATTGCACGCTTGATTGCCCTTAATTATCACGGTAGTACTGCCCAAATCGAGGCTATTGGCATTTAACGTTACGCCGCCATAGCCGCCAATGCCGATGAAGTTGATAAGGCTGTTGCCGTTGACATCTTGGATCTGGGTGATAGTGCCGTTGTTGGTCAGTATGGTGGCACCGACGTTGGTAGGGAAGACGACCTGAGCTCCACTATTGACCGTCAAGTTGTTGAAGGTTGTAGCGCTTGTGCCGCCGATGGCTTGAGTGGAAGTGCCGTTGAAGGAAACTGTGCTTGTACCAGCAGTTAGTGCACCACTATTTGTCCAATTTCCGCTTACATTAGCATTCACTGCGCCGCTTGTAGTTAGAGTCAGAACCCCACCGCTTTCAATAGAAACGTTGCCACCAATATTGATAGTGATTGCATTAGCACCACTTTTGAAATTTAACATACCGCCATTTTGGACAGTAAGATTGCCTGCAATATTGTGCTGGGTCGTTTGCGCGGCTGTAAAACGATACTCTCGACCACGAGTGTTTTGTACGGTAAAGGAACCACCTACTGTTGCGAACGCGCCTGCGTTGCCAATCGCCTGACCGGGATCACTGGCCAGATTGATAATAACATTTCCCCAGGTAACCCCGGCCGAGATACTTGCCGTCCCTTGATTCCAGATTTCGTATGTGCTGTTCGCTGCGAAGCTGCGGGCCGTACCAGGTACCGTTGCAGTTCCAGTGTTATGAATGAATTTGCCACCAGCATCAATCTGAAAAGTAGGCACTGTTACCGCATTGTTTGCTTGTAACGTACCACCACCCTCGATTTGGATTTTTGCGCCTGTGCCAGATACGGTCCATGTTGCACTAGTTGTCATACTGTGCCCACTCTGAACCACAAAAATATCGCCACCAGTAAAATTGGCTGGTGCGCTACCGCCACCACCACGAACAGTATTCCAACTAGTCGTTAGATTAGGGGCAAGGCTGCCTTGCGAATAGTAAGTAATCCCTGCGGTCGGCGCTGCCCGCGTTACCCCCACCGGCGCAACTCCGATCACCCCCACCACCAAAGCCAGACTTACCAAAAGGACGAACCAACGCCGTTTCATCGTCATATCCTTTCCAGGCATAGAGAGTTGTTTGTCACCTTTATAGTCACATGGGGAGGGGCGTTGGTTCAATTGCGGCAAAGACGACAACGGATTGAGGGAGCAGCGGATTGAGCGGCGAGCCACCCGTTCTATCTCCCATCCATTGTTGTCTTTCATGGCAGCTTCCGCAGACCCCGACTTTATGGCTTGCGGATGACGGGCAGATAGACCTGCAGCCCGCCCACCAACAAACCCACCTCTGTGACATGCGTGGTGTCTCCACCCGTCGCGGTGATGGAGAGAGTGTACCACGCCGCGGGCGATCCGCTCGGATGAGTGTCCGTCACGATCAGAGTCACGACGCCCGGAGGCGCAATTACCGCTTGGGACAGCTGCACCGTGAGGCTGGGCGAGGGACTGCTTACGACTAGCGAGACGGTGGACGTGAAGGCCGAACTCTTATCGATGGTCAACGCGTAACTCGTCGCACTTCCCGGTTCGATCAGGCGCGCGGTGGGCGAGGCCGCGAGGCTGAAGCCCTGCATCGTTTGCCCCGAATCCGGATCGATCATCAACGATGAGACATCCACCGCTTCAAAGTCTGATCCCACGACCACATCCAATTGGTGCAGCACGTCATTATCCCAGCCCTCATCCGGCGCGCCGCTGATATACCAACTCGATCCATTGTCGGCCAGAATCATGCCGTACTTCTTTAAAGCGCGCAGGATCACTTGCGCATCATGCGAGAACTTGTTGGGGTCGATATTGAAGCTGGCCTTCAAGCGAAAGCGCTGACCCATCGGCGGATATTGTGCGCCGGTCAGATCGGAGGCTTCATGGCGCGCAGGCCATACATACGTGTTGCGCGTCTCCGGCACGGTGAAGCGCAGCGCGTGATTGATCTCGCCGGCGGCCACTTCATCGTAGCGCGCCAGGCCCGGCAACATCGGCAGCCCGGCCGCATCCGCCGAAGTCCAACCGTCAGGGCGCAGCGGGCCATTCACCGTCAGCGTGTACACTGCACCCGAGTCGGCGTTCCAACTGCCGTCGCCCCGCGGAAAGGCGCGATAGAGTTCGTACAACTTGCATTCGCCCTGCCGCACGACCAACACATGTCGATCGCCGCCGGTGTTCGGAGCGCCTTCGATCGGCGCGGCGGTCGGGACGGGGTACGGGCCTGGATCGCTTTGGTTGCCGTAAGCCGTCCAATGGATCGTCACGTTGGGTTGATTGCTTGGCACGACGACGAACGGAATCCCGATTGGCGCTCCATCCCACAGGCCCGATCCAAAATCGGCGTGCACGTGCTGCGTCGCGCCGATGGTGTTGATGTAAGTGTTAGAGCTAGGATCGAGCGGCAGCGTGTCGACCGGCACGTTCCAGATGTTATCGGCGGGCAGCACGGGACAACCGCCTAGCGTCGGCGGGAGGGCCGAAACCGATCGGCTGGCCGACACCCCAGTGGCGCAGGCCCCGACGATCAATAGCGACAGCACGGCCATGACCAACATCAGCACTAACTTGCGCATCATTGACCTCCTCAGCAGAATGTACTTTGATGATACGGGGTTTAGCGGGAAAAGACAACCGTACCCTGACTGTGAAATACACTGCCGCCGGATGATCGCTGATCATCCGGCGGCAGTCCCGTAATCACTCCCGGCTCGGTTGGGACGAGGCCCTGCGCTAATCGAATGATGTCGACCGACGCAGGCTAGTGGCGTCCTGCTGTAACCTGGAGTGATGGCACGGCACGAGGAGGCGGCATGCCAGATTGTGGGTAAATTCGTTCGCCCGCAGTTCAACCGCGGAGCAACTACACAATTTTCGCAATGGCGCAAAACTCACTTTGACTTGACAATCGGGGGACTTGTGGCAGATTGGTTCCATCTTATCTGACCGCGAGTCAACCATGCGAACCGTCAAAGACCTCTACCGGACAACGCCCACGATTTACCAGTGCGAGTTGGACACCTGCCCTCAGTGCCAACAGCCCCTGAGTGCGGCTCACTATGTGAACGGGCGGAAAACCGTCCAGACCATGACTCAAGGGTTAACCATCGGCTACCGGCCCAAAGTCTGTGTGAACCCCGAGTGTTCCGGTCCCGCGGTGGCCAGGCCGTCCGCGACCTGGCCACCGCTCGCGCCCAAGGGCTGCACGTACGGCTATAACGTGATTGCCCGGATTGGGTGGGAACGCCAGAAGGGCCGGGAGCGGTTTGAGTCGATTCAGGCACATGTGGCCCCGTGGGTGGCGATCAGCGAATCGCATGTCCGGAACCTGTACTACCTCCGGTACTTGCCGTTGGTGGCCTGTCATGAACGGCAGCACTTGGCCGAGTTGCAACAGATCAGCCAGACGACCGGCTTGTTGTTGGGGCTCGATGGCTTGATGCCCGTCGGCGGTGAGCCGCAGTTGTGGGTGGTGCGCGAACTGCGCACGGGCTGGACGTTGCGCAGTGGCTGGCTCGACCGCCAGGATGAAGCCGCCTTTGTTGAATTCTCGCGAAGCGTGCCGATCGCGGATCTGGACCTCCGGGTCACGGCGTTGACACATGCGGTGCAGTGCTCCCGTGAGTGACAAGCAGACGGCCTTGGGTCCCGCTGTGGCGTGCGTCTTCCCGCACGCCTGGCATGGC
>PMCF01000052.1 GCA_003154115.1 Anaerolineae bacterium | reverse complement strand
TGAGCCAAAATGGTCGAAAGGTGAGTAACGGTATCAGCAATTACTTTAGTAATTGATACCGGCTGATCTCCACATACTGCGTGGGCGCATTGACGTACACCTTCTCGCTGCCTTCCACCGGTGCGAGGCGCGGCCCCATCATCGGCTGAGGATCAATGTGTGTCCAGGTCAAGGCGGAGACGTAGATAATCCCCGGCTCGTTGGTCTGCTTGCGCAAACTCTGCAATAACTGAAACATCGCCTTGTCGTCTTCGGCCAGCAGCCAGATTTTGTCGCCAAACGTATAGGGCGCGCCCTGCGGCAAAAACCAGGCATCGGCCACCACCACCTGCTCCGGCGATTGGCGAATCACTTCCGACATGAATTCGCTGGCGATCTGACCCTGTCGCATAAATTGCACACCCTGCCAGGTCGAATAGCCGCCCGCCAGCAGCAACGCCGCGAAGGCCACGGCCAGGCCCGCCCGCGCCGATCGATTGATCACGCCCCACAAGCCCGTCAATCGATCGATCAGGACGACCGTTAACGGCACAATGATCGGCAGCAGGAAACGCGGCCCCCACTGAATGCCGCCGTGGAAGGGACTGATGAGAATGACGAGGACGACGAAGGCAAGTGGAACAACGGTGAGGAAGCGCAGAATTTCTGATTTTTGATTTCTGATGGTTGATTGTGGAGACGCAGCATGCGGCGCAGGCAAAATGAGCAGCAAAAGAATCGGAAAAGTCGTGAGTAAATCATCGGGGCGTTGGCCCTGCGCCAGCCGCCACACCGTCACGCCGGCGAGTGTCACACAGATGGCGAGAAACAACCAGAAGCCAAGGTCGGCCAGCCACTTGATCTTGCGGCGCAACACGAACGTCAATATCGCCACCAGCACCGCACTGAACAACAGCCCGACCACAATTGTTACGCCGTCGCCATCAGCGGGCCACAGCATCGACCAGTTGCGGCCCGTCGTATCACCCAACCGCGTCAGCATCTCGGTGCCGCCGAGCAGCGGCACGTTTTGCCCCACGCGCGGGCCAAACGGGCTGCCCCACTGAACCAGCTGATACACCCACCACGGCCCGGCGATGATCAATCCGCCGAGGGCCAGCCACATCACCGATCGGATGAGCGGCAGCGCCGATCGGATAAACAGCAGGCCGCAGACAATCGCCAGCGGATACACGTAGAGTTCCGCCCGCATCGTCAACCCCAGGCCGATGGCTGCACCGGAAGCGATAAGCCAGCCGACGCGACGCCGGCTATCCAACGCTTTAACGACGCCCATCAACGCGAATGCAGCGAGCAATGTCCCCGGAGCATGTTCCCAAAATTCCTGGCTGTAGACCACCAGCGGACTGCCCACGCCAACGATGACGGGCACCAACGCGGCTGTATAACCCGGCTCGCGACGAGTGCGCCAGGCCAACCAGGCCGCCGCCACCACCAGCAGCAGACCCGTCAACCAGGGTAAGATCAACAGACCGGCGTGACCCAACCAGGCGTACAGCGGCACGCTGGCCCAGATGAACGGCGAAGTGTATTCGGTGTAAACTTTGCCAGCTTGCCAGAAGGCCCATGGTGCGACATAGGGCGCGTACTTGTGATCGGGATCATAAACCGCGCCGGCATACTCAAGCGGCGCGTTGAGATCGCCCGTACGCAGAATGCCCTGCACCTGCCAGAGCTTGACGCTGCCATCACCCGTCGCAAAGCCATGAATCGCCGCCGATTGCGTGAACAGTGCCGTCTGCAGCAACACGATCACGGTTACAGTCAGCCACAGCAAGCGGCGTGGCGTGAAGAAAAGTTTTGCTTTCAATTTCAGTGTCATCTTGGAATCAGGCCAGATTGAAGATCTACTGGGGCAATTGTGAAGTGATCGGCCACCTGTCCATCCGCCGTCACCACCGGCACGCGCGCGCCGGTCCGCGCGTCATACAGGCCCATCTCCAATGAGTACGCACCCGCTGGAAGATCAGGCTTCACATCGAGCACCTGCTGATCGTGATAGATTTCGCCGGGCTGCCAGCACGTCATCAACGGCTGGCCGTGCTGTGGTCGATCGTCTTGCTGAGCGACGATGTCATGGCGATCGTTCAGCAGATGATTGAAGACCACATACGGCTGATCGACCTGCCCGCTTCCGCGCCAGTACCAATCCACGATCAAATGATCACCTTGTGTCTGCGCGTCGTAACCGATGAGCTGCGCCATCCCATCGAAATTAGCTGCTAGCGTCGTTGCCGTAGACGGCAGAGCCTCCAGCGTCACACGCGGCGGTAATCCGTACAACCCGACCCGCATCACTTCCAGAATAGCCAGCATCGTCACCACTTGAATCGTCAGCAACCCCCAGAGCCAGCTAAAGCGATCGGGTTGAGCGGCCGCCTCTGCAAACAACTGAGACACGACGATCACGGCGAACGGCATCAACAACATCCACGTGCGCGCCGTCTCGTCCCGGGCGGGATCGACCAGCGTAAGCACGATCACACCGATCGAGAATGAAAGCGTCAGCGCCTCACCCCGTCCGTCGCGCGTCGCCTTGATCGCTCGCAGTGAAGCGACGACCAGCAGGCAAAAGACGGGCAAGCCCAGGAACACCGCGAACTCATAGGGATGATTGATGATCCACGCCACTCGATCGAACTCATACCCGACGTGAATCGGATACATCGCTTCGACGATCTGCTTCAGGCTCACCCCGTAAACCAATTGATACGCACCCCAGATCGAGAACACGCCAATCAACGTGGCGATCAAAGCCGGTACCAGGAACTGCCAGTCGCGCAGCGGATTGCGCCGATCGATCACGTAGCGCGCCAGGATGTACAGCGTCAGGAACAACCCCAGGGCCGCGGTACCCAGTTCCAGAAACGTGCCGATCGAAAGCAGGATACCTGCGACGAGAAACCACCCCACACTGCGCCGCCGCAAGCCCGCATCCACCGCCAGCCACGTCAGGCACGCGACACACGGATAGAGCAGCGACCATGAGCCGGGAAACAATACCGCCGACGGCACGACCAGCCAGAATGCCGCCGCATATAACCCGGCGTGCGGTCCAAAATGATTCTTCGCCAGTTTGAACACGCACCACACGGTCAACAGGTTAGCCAGCAACGGCAACAACATGCCTGCCACGGCGCTGGCCAGCGGCAGGTCTGACAACAGCATCAAATTGATGTCATTGCACTCGAGCTGTCGAAACCACAGGCTGACGGGGCGCGCCAGCGTTGGCGCGCTTTCAAACAGGCTGCGGGTCGCCCGATAGATCAAAGGCAGCCCCGGCGGATGCACCTGCGCGTGAATATCGAAGGTCGGCATCAATTGCGGATAGGTGCGCAGCGCTTGATCGACATTCTCCAAACGCAAGCCCGCTGTGAAGTAGCTATTCGCCGCCACATCGACCGCTCGATCGAACAACGCTTCGAACGGATTGAGTTTCACCACCCGCAAGGAAGCCAGCTGCACAAGAGGTGCTGCCACGATGAGCAGCGTCACACCTAGCGCGATCCAACGCCGTGCCGGTTCACGTTGCGCGCGTCGATCGATCCAGCGCACCAGCAGCGCGACGAGGATCAACATCGCCGCCAGCGGCCATATGCGATCCCAATGCGAGGTCGGCCAGCGCGGCCAGCGCCACTCCTCCGGCCCGCGCACGAGGGGCGAAAGATCAACCAGCAGCGCGACCACATACGCCAGCGTGATCGCGCCGATGATCAACCAGGCACGTCGAGATAGAATCTTCATGGGCTCAATTCAGGCTACAAGTGATAGATCGTCTTATCGCCCGTCGTCTTCTCCCCCGTGATCGTGCGAATCACCTTGGCGGGCACACCACCGACAATGGTCAACGGCGCAACATCCTTCGTCACGACCGCTCCCCCGGCTACCACCGCACCCTTACCGATCCGCACCCCATCGGTGATGACCGCGCCCGAACCGATCCACACATCATCTTCGATCACAATCCCTTCCGCCGTGATGCCTTGATCGACAAAGGGCACAGTGGGATCGTCGAAGACGTGATTGACCGAGACGATCTGCACGAACGGCGAGGTGTAGACGCGATCGCCGATGGTCACCCCGCCCTGCCCGCGAATGACGTTATACTCGCCGATGAGGCTGTTCTTCCCGATGCGAATGCCCGATTGCTTCATCCCGCGAAAGTTATACACATGCAGCACCGAGCCGTGCATCACCAGCGTGTCGTCGCCAATCGTGATCCCGTTGGGACAGGCGTGCAGGTACGTCCCCTGATCGAGATAGACCCGCTTCCCCAATCGGATATTGGACGTGAACCGCAACCGCACGCCGTTCTCGATCGCCGCCATGCCATCCATTTTCATGATCAGCCGATAGAACACGCCGCGAATCGCAATCCCCACGATCGTCGGAATCCAGCTCAGCAGAAACAGCCAGGACTGTTCCCAGAGATAGCGCAGCGGATTGTTCGCCTGCCGCCGCACATACAAACTGATGGTGTCAAGTGATTTGGTCATGTGTCGTTTTCCCAATGGGTTGTCGTCGTCGGAGGATTATACCAAACAAAAAGAGCCACTCCTCGCTCAAAAGGCAAGGCCCAAGCCTCGGATGAGTATCGTGAATTCAAGTCATGCCATCAATGTCGAGCGAAGCGGGCCAGCGGCTCCATGATCGATCAGCACCGATCCTCAGCCTGCGCATGGTATAATGTTTGTGCCTAGCTTTGTAAGTCGCGCGTTGAGTCACTATGATCTCAACTTCTCACACGGAACCCAAGTCCGTGCTTCCACCCGAAACACGCACCCGCCTCGACCAGCTGGTTGACCTTCTGCTGGAGCGCTATCACACTACATCCCTGCCGACACCGTCATCGATCTAGACGAATAACCTTGGAGGCCATCACCATGTCAGACCAAGAACTCTTGACCCATCAGCTCTACATCAATGGACAGTGGCGCGCACCGCGCCAGGAACAATACGACCCGGCCTACGATCCGGCGACGGGGCAAGTGCTGGCCCACGTCGCCAAAGCCAACGCCGAGGACACGCGTGACGCCATCCACGCCGCGCGTACGGCCTTTGACAGCGGCCCGTGGCCGCAAATGTCGCCCGGCGAACGATCGCGCTTGCTGCACCAGATCGTCGATGCGCTGGAAGCACGGCAAGGTGAGATCGCCGATCTGGAAATGGCGAACGGCGGCTGCACCTGGCGCAAAGCCTATCTCATGGACATTCCCGTCGGCTTGCTGCACTTCCGGCACTTCGCCAAGTTAGCCGCCTCTGAACCGCTCGAGGCGGTGCCGCAGATCACTTTCCCGGCGCTGTCGTATAACTTCGTGCGCCGCGAGCCGATCGGCGTGTGCGGCCAGATCATTCCGTGGAATTTTCCGTTCCTCATGGCCGTGTGGAAGATCGCACCCGCGCTGGCCGCAGGCAATTGCGTCGTGTTGAAACCCGCCAGTTACACACCGCTCAGCGCGCTGAAGTTGGTGGAGATCATCCACGACACCGGTCTGCTGCCACCCGGCGTGTTGAACCTCATCACCGGGCCGGGCGGCGTAGTCGGTAACGAATTGTGTACCAGCCCGCTGGTCGATAAGATCGCTTTCACGGGCAGCACCGAAGTCGGGAGGCAGATCATGCAGACGGCGGCCAGCACCGTCAAGAAAGTGACGCTCGAGCTGGGCGGCAAGAGTCCGAACATCATCCTCGACGACGCCGAGCTCGACATCGCCATCGACGGCAGTCTGTGGGCCACCTTCATGCACAACGGGCAAGCGTGCGAAAGCGGTACGCGCCTCTTCGTGCCCGGCAGCCGTTACGACGAATTCATGGAGCGCCTGATCGATCGGGCCAGCAAGATCAAACTCGGCTTGCCCGCCGACGGCAATACCGATCTCGGCCCGTTGATTAGCGCGAGCCAATTGCGGACCGTGGAGAATTACATCAAGGTCGGATTGGAGGAAGGCGCGACGCCGGCGCTGCTCGGCCAACACCCGACCGATCCGGAACTGGCCCACGGCCATTACATTTCGCCCACGATCTTCACCAATGTCCGCAACGAGATGCGCATCGCGCAGGAAGAAATCTTCGGGCCGGTGCTGGCTGTGATCAAATACGACAGCCTGGAAGACGCGATCAAGCAGGCCAATGACACGATCTACGGTCTGGCCGCCGGAGTGTGGAGTGCCAGCCTGGAACGCGCGATCGGCGTGGCGAACAAATTGCGCGCAGGCACGGTATGGATCAACGACTATCACATCATCAATGCCGAAGCGCCGTTTGGCGGCTACAAGCAGAGCGGCGTCGGGCGTGAGTTGGGCACGTGGGGCCTGCACGCCTACACCGAAGTCAAACACATTCACGCCGACTTGAGTCGCACGCGCCAGGCCCGCTTCTGGTACGATATTCTGCTGCCGCAGATTGGAGAGAGTTAGTAACCAGTGATTGGTAATCGGTAATTGGGCATGACTCACAGTCAGTTTGACACTTTGGAATTTTTTCAGGCTGGCAAATATGGCGAGAAAGTGGCTCTTGGCCATTTGTTCCCATATATGAGAACGAAATGTCATCTTTGGCGCAGCTGAAATTCCCCAACGTGTTAAACTGACCCTGAGCGTGTTTGAGCCATGCCCGCAAAACAATTACACTGTAGGCTTAGGTGTGCTATAACGGCGCTCTGTTGAGTAAAGTTGATCCGGAGGAGATCGGTAATGACTTCTTTTTTTACTTGGCTCGACTATTCCGAACGTGAACGGCGGCAAATGCTCGACGTGATCAGCCGTTTCCGTGAGCGCGACACACGCGACGAACTGGGGATCGGCTCGGTGCGTGACGCCTTCGCCGATCTGCTCTTTCCCGGCACCAGCACTATCCAGACGCGCGCCCGGTATTTCCTCTTCATTCCGTGGATGTATCGCAGCCTGGAAAACAAGAGTATCTCCTCCGAGAAGATCGGGCAGCGTGCCCGCACGGAAGAAATCACCCTCATCCTAGCCTTGCTCAATTCCAATGATACCGCAGGCGTCATTGGTCGAGATGCCAAAGAGAAGTTGCAGCGCCTGCCCAGCAACATCTATTGGCAGGGACTGGGCACCTGGGGGATTCGCCTGAACTACGGATCTCAGGCGCAGTATCATCGCTGCCTGGATAGTTACTACACGTTAGGACGCGGCCAGCAGCGCAACGATGATGGCGAACCGGTTGGCGGTCATCAACGCCTCAACTGGCAGCCCGATCTGCCGCCAATGCCGGCCAATTTTCCGCGGCAGGCGTCGTTTGCGCTGACGCACCACGAAGCAGAATACCTGCGCGAGCGCATTTTGCTGCGTATCCCAGACAGCCTGTTGGCTTTTCTCGCCGCTCAGGGCCAATTGACGCAGGGCGTTGATTTTCCGTGGACACATCCGCAGTATGGTGATTTTCCCGATCACATTCACACGCAGTTGACGCACGCGCGTAACTTCTCCGAAACCATCTACGGCGCCGTGCTACTCTATAATTTAATGCTGGCCGAAGCGCTGCACGCCGAGGATCTGATCAAAGACTACCGTGCCGATTTGGCCGACTGGGAAGAAGACATGCGCAAGCGTGCCGCCGTGCTCCGTCCGTGGGCGGCTGACCTTACGCCTTTCTGGCAGATTGCTGAAACTGCGCGAGTGCGGATTACATTCTGGACGAAGCGCTTCATCACCGATTGGTTGACGCTGGCGACTCAATTGCCTCCCGGCGCACACCTTGCCGATCAAGCAGCCGCGCGCGACCTAATTGCGAACCGCGAACGCCAGTTGAAGCATGCATTGGCCCGCTTGGACAATCCGCGCGCGCTGGAATTGTGGACTGGCGCCGCCGGCGTCTTCCGGCTCGATTATCGTTGGGGCGTGACGCAAACGCTCGTAAACGACATCTTGCGCGGCCTGGAGGAATGACAGACTATGCTGCAACCTGACGACCGCCGCTACCTGCTGGCTGCCTTGCAACCACCGTCCGGCTATGAGCTGGATGCCGGCCTCGGCACTTCTTACACGCTTGATCTTCTGTCGCTGCTTGCCTTGCCGATAGGTTTCACCTTTCGTGAATGGCAGGACGATGCCGAACACGCGCAGCCCAATCAGCAGGCCCTGCTGGAAGCATTGCGCCGCTATGCCGATAAACTCACCATCTTTTGTCAGGCGGGCCGCATTGCAGTGCCGCACAACATTGGCCCGTTGTCCAGTCACCTGGAAAACTCGGTCGTCGAAGTCAAAGCCCCGCATGCACAGGGCGTCTTTCATCCCAAGGTCTGGGTCCTGCGCTTCACCAGTAGAGACAAAGATCAGCCGGTGCGTTATCGCCTGTTGTGCGCCACACGCAATCTCACCGCCGATCGCAGTTGGGACACGCTGCTGGCGCTGGATGGCGAATTGATCGAGCGCGAATTGGCGTTTAGCGTGAATCATCCTCTGGCCAATTTCGTTGCCGCGCTGCCCGATCTGGCCCTGCGGCCTCTGCCAGCCGAGCGGCGGAAGACGATCGATCGGGTACAGAAAGAATTGCGCCAGGTGCGCTTTGAACTGCCGGAAGGCATTGAAGAAGTGCGGTTCTGGCCGCTGGGGATCGAGGGGTATCGGCGCTGGCCGTTGGACGGGCGGATTGATCGGCTGTTGGTCCTGGCGCCGTTTGTCGATCAGACTTTCCTGCACTGGTTCGACGATGCCGGTCAGCGCAACGTGCTGATCTCACGGTTGGAAAGCCTCAGTGCCTTGCCGCCCGCGGCGCTGCGCAACTTCAAAGAAGTCTATTCGCTCAGTTCCGATGCCAAACCCGACGAAGCAGTCGATGAGGCCGTAGCGGTGGATAACCTTCAATTGGAAGGTCTGCACGCCAAGTTATTCCTGGTCGAAGACGGCTGGAAGGCGCGTTTGTTCACCGGTTCGGCCAACGCCACCCAGGCGGCCTTTGAGCGCAATGTGGAATTTGTGATCGAACTGGTGGGCCAGAAAAGCGCCTATGGCATCGGCGCGTTGTTGCAATCCGGCAACAAGAAAGACGTCGTCGGCTTTGCCGATCTGCTGCAGAAGTTCAAACCCGGTGAGACCCCATCACCGGATTCGGCTCAACAAGCGGCAGACACTGTGCTGAACCAGGTGCGTGCGCATCTAGCCTCGGCGGGTCTGCGTGCAGTCGTGTCAGAAATCCCGGACGATGTGCGCTATCAGTTGACGCTGCGCTTGCCCGATCGGAACACCTTGCCCGCCTGGCCGGATGGCATCAGCGTGCGCTGCTGGCCGATCACATTGCCAGAGTCGTGGGCCTGCCCGATCGAGTCGGCGGCGCTCAACGGGGCTGAGTTCAAGCCCGTGTCCTTCGAAGCGCTCATCGCGTTCTTCGCGTTTGACGTGACGCTGGTCGCACAGCCTCAACCATTCTCAACTCGCTTTGTGTTGAACTTGCCGCTGGAAAACGCTCCGGCTGATCGCGATGAACGGCTGCTGCGCCTGCTGCTGGGTAATCGCCAGAAAGTGCTGCAGTTCCTCTTTTTCTTGCTGGCGGACGATCAACGTGAAGCGTCTGATCTGGTTGAGGTGCTGCCCGGCGGCGAAGGAAGTCGCAAGATCGACGATACGGGTTGGTCGTTGCCCGCTGATCTCTTTGAGACGATGGTCCGCGCCCTGCATCGCCAGCCCGATCGGTTGGTGCAGGTCAATCGGCTGGTGCAGGATTTGAAGAAGTTGCCTGAAAGCAAGGCGTTGTTGCCCGCTGACTTTGATGTTATCTGGGAACCGATCTGGCAGGCTTACCGAGAGTTGCATCCATGAGATCGACTGAATCCCGCCCCAACGTCGAAGCCGCATTGAGCCAACTGAAGGATTTTCAACGCGATACAGTGGACTATGTCTTTCGACGCCTGTACACCGACGCCGATCACACGCGGCGCTTTCTCATTGCCGACGAAGTGGGGCTGGGCAAGACGCTGGTCGCGCGCGGCCTGATCGCGAAAGTGATCGATCGGCTGTGGAATCAGGTCGATCACATCAACGTGGTCTATATCTGCTCCAATGCCGACATCGCGCGGCAGAATATCAACCGGCTCAACATCGGGCAAGACAATCACTTTGCGCTGGCCACGCGCATCACGCTGTTGCCCAAGATCATTTCCGGCTTGAAGGGGCGGCCCGTCAACTTCGTATCGTTTACGCCTGGCACCTCATTTGATTTGAAGTCGCGCATGGGCATCGCCGAAGAGCGGGCATTGCTTTACACCTTATTGCAAAAGCCATGGGGTTTGCATGGCACTGCACCGATGAACATCCTCTGTGGCGACATGAAACGTGACACGTTTGAGTATTGGTACCTGCGTGATCAAAAGTTGAAGGAGATCGATCCCGATCTGGCTGATCGGTTTGTGAAAACCGTCAAGGCACAGCCGCAACTGCACCAGCGATTTAACGACCTGTGCGAAGTCTTCACGCGCCACAATCGCGTGGTCTCGCCTGATGAACGCTATCAGCAGACAACGCTGATTGCCGACCTGCGGATGTTGCTGGCTAACTCGTGTCTCACAGCGCTCGAACCTGACGTAATCATTCTCGACGAATTCCAGCGCTTCAAGCATCTGTTGAAGAACGAGACGGATGCCGGCGAACTGGCTGGGCAGCTTTTCAACTATTCTAATGCTGTCAACAAATCACGCGTGCTACTCCTGTCGGCCACGCCTTACAAAATGTACACCATGAGCCACGAGGCCGATATTGACAATCACTATGCCGACTTTGTGCAAACCTTGAAGTTCCTGCTGGACGATGAAGCCGCGTGTCAGCAAGTAGAGCAAGTCCTCACCGCCTACCGGTACGAACTCTTGCGCTTCGACGGACGCGGTACTGATCGGCTGCGCGAGTTGACGACTCAATTGGAAACCATGCTGCGCAAGGTGATGGTGCGCACTGAACGACTGGCGGCTACTACTGATCGAGACGGCATGTTGATTGAAATTCCATCGACTACCAGCCGCCTGACGGCTGACGATCTTAAGGCGTACGTCTCTCTGGAGCAGATCGCCGAAGTGTTGGATCAGCACAGCCCGCTTGAGTTCTGGAAGTCCGCGCCTTATTTGTTGAACTTCATGGAAGACTACAAGTTCAAGCAAGAGTTTGATGCCGCGGCGCAAGATCCTGAAAGGCAAACGGCGCTGCGTCACGCCATGCAAGCCAGCAACAGTTTGCTGCTGCTGCGGAAGGACATCGAGGCCTACGCCAAGATCGATCCATGCAATGCGCGGCTGCGCGGCTTGATGGCGGATACGCTGGAAACGGGCGCGTGGCAGTTGTTGTGGATTCCGCCTGCGCTGCCTTACTATCAACTCAGCGGCCCGTATGCCGATCCGGTGTTGCAGAAGTTCACCAAGCGTCTGGTGTTTTCTTCATGGCGTGTGGTACCTAAAGTCATTGCCACGCTGCTCTCTTATGAAGCCGAGCGGCAGATGTTCCGACAGGCCGGCCAACGCGTTTTGAAGACTTATGAGAATCGCAAATCGCATTCGCGTTTGCTTAACTTTGCTCAAAAAAAGACCGGCGAGTTAACGGGCATGCCCCTGCTTGGTCTGCTGTATCCGTGCCTCACGCTGGCAGAGCAGTGCGATCCGCTGCGCGAGTTTACCGAGACCAGTTCACTGCCGACACTTGACCAGCTCACCGAACGTACGGGACAGCAGATTGAAGAATTATTAGAGTCGGTGCACGTGTCCGGTAAAACCGGCGGCGCGGAAGATCAGGACTGGTATTGGGCCGCGCCAGTGCTATTCGATATGTACAAATATCCTGACCTCACCTGGCAGTGGTTTGATCAATCAAATCTGGTATCCATCTGGGCCGGGCAGGCCGAAGAAGCAGACGACGAGCATGCCTGGGCCGAGCACGTGAGGCGCATTCAGCGGCTCGTCAAGGAAGGTTCAATTGAGTTGGGACAACGTCCACGTGATCTGGCGGAAGTCCTAACCAAAATCGCGATTGGCGGTTTTGGCGTCTGTGCCTTGCGGTCCCTGTCGCGCGTGACAGGCGAGATCCAGAACCCCACCGTGATGAACCACGCGGCTCAGGTGGGCTATGCCTTCTTGACGCTTTTCAACCTGCCCGAAGTGACTTCACTGGTGCGCGGCCTTAACCCGGCTGAGCCGTTCTGGCAGCGCGTGTCCGAATATGCCATGCAGGGCGGGCTGCAATCTGTGCTCGACGAGTATGCCCATGTGCTGCGCGAATCGCTTGGCTTGCTCGACGACACGGCGGAAGAGACTGCTGAACAGATCGCCAAGGCTATGCGTGACGCCCTGACGCTACACACGTCTAGCATGAAAGTCGATACGATCACTGTCACCAGCCACTCGATCCAACTCCCTGGCAGTGGCAAAATGCGCGGCCGGTTTGCGCTGCGCTTTGGCAACCAGACCGACGAAAATGATGCCGAGAGCGCACGGGCCGATCAAGTGCGCACGGCGTTCAACTCGCCGTTCTGGCCGTTCGTGCTGGCGACGACGTCGGTCGGTCAGGAAGGCCTCGACTTTCACACCTACTGCCACGCCGTAGTACATTGGAACTTGCCCGCCAATCCTGTCGATCTGGAACAGCGTGAGGGCCGGGTACATCGATATAAAGGCCATGCGGTGCGCAAGAATCTGGCCCGTGATTTCGGTGCCTGGTTTAACGCGGACCAGACCGATCCGTGGGCCGCATTATTCGATTACGCGATCCGTAAACTACCCGATCTGGCGAAAGGTCTGATTCCCTACTGGTTGTATTCTACGCCGGGCGGTGCCAAGATTGAACGGCATGTGCCCGCACTGCCACTCAGCCGTGACGCACATCAATTTGAACTACTGCGCCGCTCGCTGACCGCCTATCGGATGGTCTTCGGCCAGAACCGGCAAGAAGACATGCTCAATTTCCTGCTCGCACGCCTGCCGAAGGACGAACTGGATTCGGTGGTAGAGTCGCTGCGGATCGACCTGAGCCCCAGGCCCTGAGGCCAAAAGCACCTTCTATCGACTTTGAGGCGGCAATTTGCCAGTTAGTTGTCGCCTCATGGCATGACATTTTGCTCCAAAATACGGTAACAAAACATCATCTCTGGCGCAGCAGAAATTCCCCAAAGTGTCAAACTGACGCTGATCTTGTTTTGAGCCATGCCGGTAATTGGTAACTGGTGATTGGTAATCCGTGATGCGTGATGCAAAGTCGCGCGCCACGCACCACGTTTTAGGCTATAATTGGGTTATGACTCAGGCACAAGGCAAACCGATACGCCCCCCGATGATCGCGATTGATCTCACCGGCACGATTACTGAACCTGACGAGGCCGAATAGTTGTATGCGGCTGCGCGCAACCCGGCCTTTGCTTTTCTGCGTGAACCTCAAGAAGACATCTATACACTAGACGATGGGCAGCCTTTCAATGAGGAGTCTGGCATCCCTTGATGCTGGATGGGCACACGATCCGCACGTGGGCGCGCCGCTTCGCGCTCAATTCGCAAGGCCAATCCAAAAGTCACGCACCACGCACTACGCACCACGCAGTTTGCCTTTCAGGCTATAACCATTTTCTGGTATTTGTTTACCGCATCCAGCCTGAATTTTGACGTGTTGTCAACGGCAAAAAAGCGCTATTGAAAGTGAGCCGAGTTGAGGCTAAACTGAAGCCATGACGCTCGATGAATTGTTGGCTGAAAATAAGCAGTTGCGCGCTGAGAATGCTGAATTGAAGCAGCGGCTGGCCGATCTGGACGCCGTGGGGCAAGACCTCAAAGCCCAACTCGAAGCGGCGTTGCGGGCGGGCAAGCGGCAGGCGACGCCGTTTTCGCGGGGGAATCCCAAGGCCGAACCCAAGAAACCGGGTCGAAAGAAAGGGCATCAGGCCGCGCATCGCCGTCGGCCTGATCATGTGGATCGGGTCGCAGAGGCGTTGTTGCCCGCGACCTGTCCGGACTGTGCGGGGTCGGTGCTGGAAGATGCGGTGCAGGTGCAATATCAGGAAGACATCCCACGACCCGTGCCGACGATCGTCACCCAGTTCAACGTGCATCTCGGGCATTGTGCGCAGTGTCAGCGTCGGACTCAAGGGCGACACCCGGAGCAAACCTCGGACGCGTTGGGCGCGGCAGCCATCCAGATTGGCCCGAACGCGCTGGGGCTGGCCGCCGAAATGAAGCATGGCTTGGGCGTGTCGTATGGCAAAGTGGCGCGATTGCTGGAAGCGAGTTGGGGACTGCGGGCGGATCGTTCGACGGTCGCCCGCGCCGATGAGCGACTGGCGAAGCACCTGACTCCGACGTATCAGCAATTGCTCCTGCGCTTGCGCGCCAGCGAGGTGGTGCATGCGGACGAAACCGGTTGGAAAGTCGCGGGGCAGAAGGCTTGGCTGTGGGTCTTCACGAATGACGACCTGAGCGTGTACACGATTGACCCCACCCGCGCCCATGAGGTAGTCGAACGCATTCTGGGCGAAGACTTCGCCGGGGTGTTGGGCTGCGACTGCTTTCTGGCCTACGACGCGTTGCCGACCTACACTCAAAGCAAATGCGCCGGACACCTGTTGCAGCGCTGCGCGGAAATCACGGAAAGCAAGAGCGGGCGCGCGGTGCGGTTCAGTCAGCAAGTCGCCCGCCTGTTGCGTGCGGCGATCACCGTGAAGCAACGCCATCTGGATGGCAAAATCAGCCCGCATGGCTACGCCGTGGCGTGTGGTCGCTTGGAAGCCGCGCTGGATCGGTGGCTGGCCGGGCACTACACCGACCCGGACAACACCCGCTTCGCCAAACTCTTGCGCAAACAACGCCCGCATCTACTGACCTTTCTGTACGTGGACGCCATGGCTCCGACTAATAATGCCGCCGAACGCGAGATTCGGCCCGCCGTCCTCATTCGCAAAACCAATGGCTGCAATCGCAGCCCGACGGGCCTCAGACCCATTCGATTCTGACCAGCATTATTCACACGTGCCAGAAACACGGCCAAGACTTTGTCAACGCCGTCAAACACGTCTTGCGTCACCCCACGCCCCTGACGTTAGATATTGTCGGTGAGGCGGGGGCCAATCCGGCGCATGGACCGTAAGTCGGTGGACTTTTCATGCTGCGCCACGAGGCCGCAGTCTAAAGCGCAATGATATTGGTTGACCCGGTAAACAAGTACGATCGCTGATAAGGAGTGAGTGATGAAGGATTCGGGGTTACTTTCGCAAGAGGTGCGGCGATGAAGGTGTCACGTCAAGCCCTGATGCGCTGGTGGACGAACTGGGCCGCGCCGGTCATGATCGTGGCCTTCATCGCGGTCGCCATTTTCTTAGACTTCCGGCAGCACGCGGCCTTTCAGACGGGTTGGGATCTGAGCGCCTATGTGCATCTCCTTTCGAACATGTCTCGGGGGGGAGGGTTTATCACTCTGCCGGGGCCGACCAATTATCTGACCAATCACTTTTCACTCTTGTTGCTGCTTATCTCCCCCTTGTTTGCCCTCTGGCCCGATGCGCGCACGCTAATGGTTGTTCAGTCGATCGCACTGACGATCACGATCATCCCGGCTTATTTGATTCTCCGCAAACGGTATCCGTTGCTTGCGCCCGTTTTGGTGCTGGCGTTTGTCCTTAGCCCATTGCTGCAGCAAACGGTTGCGACAGACTTCCATGGAATTATGCTCGCTGCGCCTTTCCTGGCCTGGGCGTTCTATGCGATGACGATGCGGCGCGCCCGCCTGTTGTTTATCACGCTAGGTCTGGCCTTGTTGGCGCGAGAAGACGTGGGGCTGTTTGTAGCGGCCTTTGGTCTGTTCATCTTGATTTTTCACAAAGGACAACGCCTGATGGGTCTGGCATTGATGGTACTCGGGGGACTCTGGGTCATCGTCGTGATTAACTGGGTGATGCCTAGCCTGGGCACCGCTTATCACCATTTCGCCATTTTCTCGTCCCTGGGCGGCAATTCGCTAGGGGAGATTGCCGGCAACGTGATTCACGATCCCATGCGCCTGGTTTCGGCGATAGCCACGACATCGAAATTGAACGCATTCGTAAGATTCATGGCGCCGTTGGCATTTTTGCCGCTCGTGGCTCTGGGTTATCCGCTGCTCTGGTTGCCGATAGTGCTGGTGTATTTAACCTCGAATGAATCGGGCTCAGGATTGTTGAATGCCTGGCGTTTAGCGCCTTTTCTTCCCTTAGTGTGGGGATCAATCGCGGTCCTGTTAGTCCGGCTACGCCCGCGCTGGGCGAGCGGCGCAATGGCGGTCCTGCTGATCGCCACGATCGTGGGCTTCCTCACGTTAAGCCCATTTCCCGGCGGAGGGAAGTTTAACCCGACGCTTTATCAGGTGAACGAACACACTCAGATTGGCGAGCAGATCGTCGCGAGTATCCCGCCGGACGCGTCGGTGGCCGCCCAGAATGGACTAACCCCGCACCTGGCAGCACGCCCGGTGATACGACTCTTCCCCCTATATGATCCTGTCCGGTCGCGGACTGACTTCATCGTGTTGGATGAAAAAACGTCTAATTTGTATCCCCTCAGTCCCGATGAGTTTAAGTCGGTATTAGGGACTAGGCAAACGGATCCCGGTCTCGATATCATTCAGGAACGAGACGGCTACTTTGTATTTACACCGTCCGCTGGCGCGCATAAGTTTTCTCAGCCGATCTCGGTGACCTGGTCTTCGTTGCTTAGATTGTATGAATTTGCGGTGACACAATCCAGCCAGGGCGGAGCGTTTGAGCCGATCTCAAGCGGCTTGGAAAGTGGGAGCACGCTGCGGGTGGAACTTTATTGGACAGCCCTGCAGGCGATGTCCGACCATTACGCTATCTCGGTTCGATTACTCGCGCCCGATGGAAGTGTTGTAGCGCAGGACGATAGCTGGCCCGCCCAAGGCACCGTGCCGACGCCATTGTGGGAGGTCGGACGTTCGCTGCGAGATATCCATTACCTTAAACTACCGGAGACCCCTTTGCCGCCAGAGATGATTTTATCGGTCATCGTCTATGCCGCCGACACACAACAACCTATCGAGCCAGTGGCGGGTGCTGTGTTGACGTCGTTGCCAGCAAAGTGAATGAGCCGTGGGCAGGCAAAGCCGTAACGTTTGCCGGGTGATAAGTGACGAGTAGCAAGTGAACCGTCCCGTCGATCAGGTTCGATCGACGGGACGGTTTGCTTTAGCATCGACAATCGATACACGCTCGCTAGCCGGTTGTTAGCCAAATGATAGGCGCAACAACCGGCTTTCGTTTATGCTATCACTGTCATTTACGCCACATTGCTTAAAGGAGTCGAACATGCCTACTCGTGGTCAAATATTCGCCGGAACGTTCCTCGTTTTCTGTGGAGGCACGCTGTTGCTGGCTAACGTGCTGCATATCAACCTGTGGGCGATCTGTTGCCCGGTGGGGTTGATCTTCTTCGGTTTTCTGCTGCTGTTTCCCAGCAGCCGGCGCACCTGGACGGCTGAGGACAACCGGAGCAATACACCGCAGAAGTTCTAGTCGTCATCCTAACACTCGCCACTCGCGACGACGCGGGCTATGAGCCTTATCACCAAGGAGTCTATCATGCAAAATCGAGGTCAAGTTTTAGCCGGATCGTTTTTGATTCTGTTCGGCGGCGGTTTACTGCTCGCCAGTATGCTGCGCATCAACTTCTGGGCCATCTGCTTCCCGATGTCGTTGATCGTGGTCGGCCTATTCTTCCTGCTGGCGCGGCCACCCAGGTGGGAACCAACCTCCGCGGGCAATGGTCAATTCGTCGGCGATATCGTGCGTTCCGGCGAGTGGTCGGTTACTAACGAAGAGTTCCGGCTGTTTGTAGGCGACGTGCGCTTGGATATGACGCGCGCTCAATTCCCGCTGGGCGAGACGGTCATTCGCCTCAACGGGTTCGTCTACGATGCCGATGTGACTGTACCGGAAGAGGTGGGAGTCACGCTTTCAGCCAATGGCTTCGTCGTGAGTACCCGGATCGGCGCACAGCACAGCGACAACTTTTTATCCGGTGTACAGGTCGCTACCCCCAATTACGCAACGGCGGAACGCAGGCTGCGGGTGGTGATGAATTCCTTCGTGGGCGACATCCGCGTGAACTTGCGGCATAGTCCGGCGAGGCAAACGGTGCCCGGTGAAGCAACGGTAGTGGAGAATAGCGCACCGGCTGCAGCGTAGTAAAAAGTGAAGAGTGAAGCGCCCCGGCGATCAACATGATTGCCGGGGCGTTTTGCTACGCCGTCCGCAAATTACCCGGCCGCGGTGTATACTCCCTTCGCGCACAAAGGACGCGAGAATAGAATGGTAAAATTGGCTTACCATGCTTACAACAACCACGGTCGCCCATAAAAGAAAATACAACGTGTTAGATGTCAAGTCGGCCAAAAAGGTGGCAGCTTTTTGGCTTCAACGCGCCAAGCTGGAAAACGCCATTGACTTCGGTCTGCCAGAAGTGGATGATCGTTATCATATCTGGCGCGTACCTTTGGTGGGGAAAGCGGCACACGAGCGAATTGGTGAAGTGGTTATTGATGCGTATACATCCTTAATCATAGAAGATAAATCGACCAGCCCCGAGATTTTGGAGTCTCGTTTGCTAGGCCGCAACGATCATTCCAAAACAAAAGCAAAAAAACAAAACGGAACTTACGTTTTATCATCCCTGCGTAACACGATTGGACAAGGTGATAGCGAAGAACTATTACAGGAACTCCCCGCAGGGAGCGTGAATTTAGTTTTCACGTCCCCGCCCTACTATAACGCCCGCCCCGAATACACTGATTACGTCACCTACGAAGAATACCTCCTTAAAATCCGAAAAGTCATCCAAAATGCGCATCGGGTTCTGGCGGAGGGCTGCTTCTTTGTGATGAATGTTTCGCCCGTGCTGGTGCGCCGTGCCAGCCGAAGCGAAGCCTCACGCCGCATTGCTGTGCCATTCGACATGCACAGATTGTTTGTCGAAGAAGGCTACGATTTCATAGATGATATCATCTGGGAAAAACCTGAGGGCGCAGGCTGGGCAACGGGTCGCGGCCGACGATTTGCAGCCGACCGAAATCCGTTGCAATACAAACCCGTGCCTGTTACGGAATATATTTTAGTCTATCGCAAGCACACCGATAAATTAATTGACTGGAATATTCGCGCTCATCCTGACAAAGAAACTGTCAAGGCTTCAAAAATCAGCGGTGATTATGAACGTACCAATATCTGGCGAATTACTCCATCTCACGATCCGCGCCACCCCGCCATTTTTCCAGTTGAATTGGCCGAGAAGGTAATTACCTACTATTCTTTTAAGGGCGATGTCGTTCTTGATCCCTTCGCCGGAATTGGCACCGTCGGGAAAGCGGCCGTCAAACTTGGACGGCGCTTTGTGTTGCTAGAACAAAATCCCAAGTACGTTTCCATTATTCGGGAAGAGGCCACCATCTGGCTTGGAAAAGATGCCAAGCAAATCCATACCATCAACTGCGCCCCGATTGATGCAGACAATATGCTCTTTTGAGGGGTAACATGCCCAAACAGAAAGCCCCACTGAATTCTCTGACTGAGTTAATCTCTCCTGCAGATTTGGATTTGCTTTCGGCCAGCGGCAGTCAACTCGTCGAGCAAATCGGCCTGGACATAGTGCGCGGCGTTGTGCTGGACATTCTCACCGGCAAGAATTTGCGCGATTCAACTGAGGCCCTGACACGCCGCAGGATTGCCACACTGAACCTGGCAACCGTTGAATTGTTCGTTAACGGCTCGGCAAGTTCCAAAGATTTCGTAAAGCAGCTTCCCCACATGGCCACCGAAATTCTTTCAAAAGGAAATCTATCCAAAGCCGAGAGGTGGCTTGCTCAATGGATTCTTGGCTTGACGGACAAAGCTTTTCAGAATGTTTTGAGAGACGATCCTGAAGCCATCGCTGAATATCGGGATAGATATATCCAAATTTGCAATGAAGTCATTGCCGCGCGCCAAACAGAAAAAGGGACACTGCAAGGCGAAATCACTATCAACGGAACCCATAAGGCGCAGATCAACTGGCTTTGGATGACTTATCTCTTGAACACAATCGGGGCGCAGGCGCTTGCCATTCGTGGCTCAGAAAAATCTGCTTACGGGAAATTATTTGAAAAATTAGTTCTTGGTTCTCTGCTTCACATTTTGGGGTTTAAACACATCTTACCGCCGCCGCTGGAATATGAGAAAGTCTTTTGGCTTTCCTCACGAAATGAAAAACGGGAAAGCGACGCGACCCTGCTTTATGAATTAGGTCAGGGCGTGCGGTTTGACATCGGCTTTATCGGAAGAGGTAATCCAGAGATATCACTCGATAAAGTGACCCGCTTTGAGCGCGAGATTTCACTAGGCCGTTCAAAATTCTTCATGGCAACCATCATTCTAGTTGACCGCATTGGCGCAAACAGCAGAATTGAGCGCATGGCAGAAGAAGTGCAAGGTACAATCATCCAAATGAGCGCAGGGTATTGGCCCAGACAAGTTGCCCAAGTTCTGCACAAAACGCTTGGACTTAAGCACGGCTTGACTCGCATGAACGATAGTGAAACAGAAGAATATTTGCGTAAAGCCATGCAGAAAGTTCCATTGGAGCAATTCATTGGACTATCTGAGAGTTTTAGAAAGCAGTATGTAAAAGAAGAACGAGCGCAATATAACTTGTTCGATGAAAATTCAGAAGGCGAAGAATAACCGTCAGAAACCTGATCTTCATGTTTCTGAGGCCGCTTTGTCACGCAACACCCGCAGGCGCTGCACTATCGGCGCGTAGGCAGCTGAAGACGTTGACCACTCTTGATAGGCGCGCTCAGACCTTTCTTCGATCCGTGCCAGCATGGCGTCAACCTCAACTCGATTGTGCAGATAATAAGTGATCGAGGCATGAACCACTTCCAAGGTCAAGCCTGGATACTCTTGCACAATTTGCTCCGGGCTGTATCCTTCGTGATAGTAGCGCACAACATGCTCAAGATTGATACGATGTCCTTTGATCCGGATAACGTCCGATCCCAGGAAATCGAAATAGTCTTCCAGCTTCATTTCGCGCCTCCTCTACCGCAAAAATTGTAGCATAGAACACCGCACTGACCAGGTACAGCAAAACGGGGCAATCGTCTCCCGATCGCCCCGCCTTTTTTTCTGATCCCTGATCCCCGATCAACTGATCCCTACCCGATCCACTCTAACCCTAACTCCGCCAACTTCTCTTTCTGCGGATTGCCCGTGGTCTTGTCCCAGCCCGCCAATTCGTAATAAATATTCAGCGCGGCATCCAGTTCTTCCTTCGAGACGAAGAAGCCATCACTGGCGCCGCCCTTCAACGGCTGCGCCAGTTTCTTAGGCAGGGTGTCTTTATCGCGGCCAGCCCCTTCGCGCGCATTGAAGGCCCGCATCAGATTGATGCGCCGCTCGCCCACCTGCTGCACTTCCTCGATCGTCACATCCCACCCGGTGACGGCCCGCGCCATCTGCACGATCTCGTCCGGGCCGTACATCGTCCACGCCGGGCCCCACACAAATTGGCACAACGAAGCCGTATCCAGGAACGAATAGTTCTTCTGCGTCTCGAACGCATACCTCACCTTCTCCGCGTTCAGCGCCTCCATCGGCTGTGGAGCGGTGAGGCCCAGCTTAGCCAGGCGGGTGAGGTAGAGATTCGGTTCACCGTCGACCGGCGTATACATCGGATCGTGCTCGCTCGATTGGTGATCGGCCCCGAAGGGGTTCACCGCATAGATCACGGCGAGTGAGCGTTTGACCTGCGGCATATGCGCGGGTAGTTCGGTGCCTTTGACGGTGATGAGATATTCGTCGGCTCCGCGCCCGATCGTTTGAGCAGCCCGTTCAGAGCCTTCGGCCAGTACCGCGCCGAAACCTTCTTTGCGCACGATCTGATTGAGCATGGCGAGCATGGCATCGGCATTGCCATACTTCAACTCGACGCCGCCCGTATCGCCACGATTGATCACTTCGTTCTCGTAGAGTTCCATCGCAAAGGCGATCGTCGCCCCGCACGCGATGGTGTCCACGCCCCACTCGGCGCAAATCTGATGCGCCAGTGAAATCGCCTGAAGATCGTTGATGCCGCAATACGAGCCGAATGTACTGATCGTTTCGTACTCGGCCCCGCCATAGAAGGGATCGATCTTACGACCTTTGTATTCGGTCTCCACCACGCGCTTGCAGCGCACCGTGCAGGCAAAGCAGGTATCGTTCTCTTTCAAGATCGTATCGGCCAGCTTCTCGCCGCTGATGTCGTCGGCCCTTTCAAAATAACCGCTGCTGTAGTTATACGTGGGCAGCGTGCCGATCGAGTTCTGGAAAGCCACTACGCTGGCCGTACCGTAATCCTGCAAACCCTTTACATCGCCGTTATTGGGAATCTCCTTCGTGCCCCAGCGATTGAGCTCGGCGATGGCGGCCTTATAGGCGAATTCGGGTTTCTGGGTGCCGCGCACCACAATCGCTTTGAGGCGCTTGGACGCCATCACCAGCCCCATCCCGGTGCGCCCAAACGCGCGATTGCTCATGTTCATGATCGAGGCGAAGCGCACGCCGCGCTCGCCCGCCGCGCCGATCTGGATCACTTCGGCCTTCGGCTCGCCGACTTCGATCTTCAGCGCTTTCTCGACTTCGGCAGTGGTCAATTCTTTGCCCCACAGGTGGGACGCATCGCGCAATTCGACCTGGCCGTCTTTGATCCACAAATAGACCGGCGTAGGCGATTGGCCGGTAATCACAATGCCGTCGAACCCGGAGAACTTCAATTCGGCGGGCCAGAAGCCGCCCGTTTGCGCATCACCCACCAGACCGCTAAGCGGACTCTTCGCCGTGGCATTCGCGCGGCTCTGTCCGGAAATCGAGGCGCCCGTTGGTCCGCTGATGAAGAACGACAAGGTATTCTCCGGTCCCAACGGATCCGCGTGGGCGGGCGTGTGCTTCAGCAAGTAATACAGACCCATCGCGCTGCCGCCCCAATATTGACGGTAAAACGCTTCGCCGGGCTGCTCGATCGAGACGCCCTGCGGGCCGCTCGTCAGATCGACATGCAATATCTTTCCCGCAAAACCGTACATCGGAGTCTCCTTATGAGTCTTGTAGTCAAATAGTCCTGTAGTTGAAATAGTCGAAGGGAAACGAGTAAAGTATAACCGATGTCAGCGCCGTCAGGCAAGGTCGCTGAAACGACGACGGGACTACGTGACTACACGACGACTAGACTTCTTCCGCAAAGCGGCCCTTCAAGCGGTTGAAAACGAAGAAGCCCAGGAGCAGCACGATCAAGGAGGTCAGCACCGTCCGCAAGAAGAAATCCCAGCCGATGGAGCGGCCGTAGTAGAGAATGTCGCGGTACGTGGCGACAATAGAAGCCATCGGGTTGAGGATGTACGTCAGGCGCTGCACCGGCACCTCGACGCCCAAGATCATGCGCGAGGTCGGCAGTGAATTCACGTCCCAGATCACGGGTGTCAAGAAGAACCACGCCAGAATCACCACTTCCATCACTTGCTGCACATCGCGATAGAACACATTCACCGCCGAGAGCAGCAGGCTGATGCCTTCGATGAAGATCATCTCCACCACGATCACGATGGGCAAGAACAACACGTACGGCGTAAAGCGCACGCCCAGCAGCCAGCTCAGCACAAAATACACGGGCAGCGCGACGAGAAAATTGACCAGGTTCGACAACATGATCGAAGTGGGCAGCACCAGGCGCGGAAAATAGACTTTCTTGATCAAGTAGGCGTTATTGACGATGCTGCCAGTGCCGCCCATGATCGAGCCGGAGAAGAAATTCCACGGCAGCAGGCCGCACAGGATGAACGCCGCGTAGTCACGCCGATTGCTTTGTCCCAGCATCACGGTGTAAACCAGCGTGAACACCAGCATCATCAAGATCGGATTGAGCAGCGACCAGGCAATGCCCAACGCCGAATTCTTGTAGCGTACCTTGAGATCGCGAATGGTCAGATTGATGAGCAGTTCGCGGTACTGCCAAACTTCAGCTAAGCTCGTGCGCATGATCACCTTCGAGGAGTTGAGTGAGGGCCGCCGCGCGCAATTCGGGCCGCGCCATACGGACGGCATCATACACCGCCACGATGCGGCGCGCGGCGTCCTCCCAGCTAAACCGCTGGCTGGCCCGCATCCGCAGCGCCTGACCGAGCGTGCGCGCCCGATCGGGGTTCTGGAGCAATTCGCCAATGCGCGCGGCCAGCGATTCCGCGCTGCCCCGCTCGGCATAAGCGCCGAACTGCGCCATAAATTCACGGGCCTGCGGGGTGTCGAACGCCACCGTCGGCAGCGCGCAGGCCATGTAGTTGAGGATCTTGCCCGCGCCTTCGGTCAACGACAATTTCGGAGCCAGCGCAATATCGCCCACCCGCAGATAGCGCGCGGCCTGTTCGTAGGGCACGCGACCCGTGAAAGTCATGTGGTCGATCGGGCCGTATTGAGCCGCCTCGGCCTGGAAATGCTCGTGATTCGGATAGCCCATCACCAGAAAATGCACGTTGGGCTGCTGCGCCGCAGCTTGCTGCGCCACGACTTGCCGCGCTGCGTGAATGATGTGGTACGTTCCCTGGTACTGCGCCAACAACCCAAGATAGATCACCACGGTTCGATCACGCGGAATACCGAGTTGATCTTTCAGCGCATCGACGTCAGCCTGATCAGCGGGTGTGCGTGGGCAGAAGAAGTCGGTGTCCACGCAATCGGGCAGCGCCACCACGCGCTGCGCCTGATCTTTCAGTTCGGCGCGCAGCAGCTGCGCGCTGTGCCGCGATGAAGTGAGAATCGCGCGCGGCATCCGGTCGATGCTGTTTTCCACGGTGCGGAAGAGCCACTCGCGCTTGCCGCCGGGCCGCACAAAATGATGATCCAGCATCTCGGCCGTGAGGCTGCCTTGATAATCGAAGACCAGCGGCGCGCCGGTGACCGCGCTCAGCACGCGTCCAATGAGCGCGCCCTCATGCAAGTGGGCGTGGATGATGTCCGGCTTCAGCCGCCGCGCCGTGCGCAGCGCCGTCCACGACAACAGCGCATCGAAGGCCAGCTTATGCCGCGACGAACCGACTTCGTAATCGGCGTGCCACGGCGTGGGCCGCGTGCGGACGATGTTCAATTCAGGCAGATCGCGCCCTTTGTAGTACGTCACAAGCGTGACGCGGTGCCCGCGTTTTTGCAGCACGCGCACTTCTTCGAGGATACGCACGTGGCAGCCGTAATCCCCGAAGAAAGACGTGGGAGCGATCATGAGAATGTTGTAAGCCATAGGAAACAATGAGCAATGAACAATGATCAATGACCAATGATCAAGTTGAGTTTCTTCTCGCGCGGCCAACGCTTGATTTCCAATTCGCGCTTCTGGGCCGCGACCCGATCGGGCAGCTCCTCGACATAGACCAACTTCACGGGACCGTGCATGCGCGTGTAGCGCGCACCGCGTCCGGCGTTGTGGACTTGCACGCGGTGTTCGACGTTGACCGTCCAGCCGGTGTAGAGCGTGCCGTCGGCACATTCGACGATGTAGACATAGGGCATGCCTACTGCTTCTTCATGCCCCAGCCCGGCAAGAGCGGATCGAAACGTGGCAGTTCACGCGGCGAACCGGCCAACACTTCTTCATCGCTCCACGGTTTCCGCGGTTTAGCAGCCAGCCATTCATCACGCCGCTGTACCGCCAGCGCAACGAGCTGCATCAATTGCTCGGTGTCGCCGTCGCTCACCAGTTGGCGCACTTCACGCATACTTTCTAGGAACGCATCGAGCCGGGCCAGCACTTGGTCGCGATTAGCGATCAAGGCTGACCCCGCTTCCAGCGACGAATGCAATGCCGGTTGCGTGGCTTGATAAAATACTGCACTGGCCAGCAGACTAGAATCGGACCAGGCGGCGGCGCGCGCCGCCGCCAACAGCACCGCCGTCGAAATCAACCCCGGCACACCTTCTACCGCGGCTAGCAAACTATCGTGCTCGAAGGCCTCCATGAAATACGGTCGCGCGCCAATGATCCGGGCCAGATCGCTGCCCGCTTTGAGCGCCCGCTCGGTGGTTTCGGCGTTGGTTACCAGGCACAAGAGGGAGCCGTCAAACAGATCGGCACGCGGCTCTTGCTGTTCGACATCTTCAGGATGCAGCACCAGATGGCATACGATATGCGCTGTTTTAGGCAGCAGCTCATCGGCCCATTTGGTCGCCTCGCCCACAACCGGCACCAGCGTCAGCACCACCGCGCCTTCAAGTAGCCGCGGTCCGATCATCTCGAACGCTTCGCGCAGCTGCGTCAGTGGTACATTGAGGATGATCAAGCTGGCGTCGCAGCACGCCGTGACGATGTTGGAATCCTTGCGATCGACCTTACCGAAACGCATTGCACTGCGCATCCGATGGCCACTGGCATCAGCCGCAACAATGAGCGCATTGGGCAGTGTACTCTTGATCGCCAGGGTCAACGCGATACCCAGCCGATCCATGCCGACAATAGTAATTTGTCCACGAGTCATGTCTATCCTCAATTCTGATCGTCGATTTGCTGAAACACCTGCAACAACGGATCGGTCTCCGCCCCCGATCGATCTTGGTGACGGCGGATCAGATCGATCGTGACCGGATCGCAACCGCACTCGGCCGCTTTCTCCGCCGCGATCTGCGGATGCTGATAGGCAATCGCCAAGACCCGATCGATCCCGCGCGCCCGACGATAATCGAGCTGCGATCGGCGCGTAGACCAATCGGGCGCGAGATGACGTGCCAACACGATGAACGCCCGGACCAGCGGCCCACTCGGCCCCACGGCCTTACCCGCATCGTGCAGCAGGGCCGCCGCCCACACCTCGGGCCGATCGACACCGGCATGTTGCAAATCGTGCATGACGTGCAAGCCGTGCCACTGCACATCACGCGGCAGAGCGCGAAACCAGGCGCGCGCCGACGGATTCAAAACGGCCTCGGACTCACGCAAGTCTGCGGCCGACACCCGCACGAACAATCCACCGAAAAATTGACGGGCGCGATAAAGGATTCTCAAATTCCCAGGAATAGCCGCGTCAGGGTCGAGACGATCGGCATCACAACCAACGTGACGGCGCTTTGCCCGCCAAACAAGGGCAAGATCAGAAAGAGCAAGATGAACATTCCGTATTGATTCAACGTCGCCATCACATTGTCGTACTGCGCGGGCAATAGCACCGCCAGAATCCGTGAACCATCCAGCGGCGGTACAGGAATCAAGTTAAACACGGCTAGGACGAGGTTGATCGTCAGCAGCGAATAGAGAATCAACGCGATCGGATGGTTAAGCACGATATCACGCACTGACACCAAGCCCAGGCGAAAAGGCAGCGCCGCCACCACCGCCAGTAACACATTCATCAGCGGCCCGGCCATGGCGACGACCAACATCCCCACGCGCAGCGACGGCGCTTTACGCAATCCATACGGATTGACCTGCACCGGCTTCGCCCAGCCAAACCCAACAAAAGCCAGCAACGCCGCTCCAATCCAATCGATATGGCGCAGCGGATTCAGCGTCACGCGTCCCTGATAATATGGCAACGTGTCGCCCATCTTCACCGCGCTCCACGCGTGTCCGAATTCGTGCAGCGGCAAACAGATCAAAAGAATCAGCAGAAACGAAATCAGCGCTTCCGGCAGCGCTGATAATGGAACCAGCAGCATAGATAGCCTCCTCAGCGCGAAAAATTATAACACAATCAGGTCGGCGAACGCCGATCTACGCGGAGTCCGTTTTGCGTCCCTCGCATTCCATGCTACACTTATCGCTCAAGTACCAAAATGGCTCTACCAGTTAAACAGGATTATGGGCAAGCAAAGAAACCGGGTTTCTACCATTGGAATGGTACGGCCAACGTGGAGAAGCCCGGTTCCTGAACAATCTTTTTACGCTGAAGTCGGAAGAGCCACTAAAGCTTGAACCATCCTGCGTTACGATCTGCGCTGAGGGAAGATCCATGACCGTAATTCTGACACCGCAACAACTCGAAATGATCCGGCAGAACTGCGTCGAAAACCCCCACGGCGCGCCCCAAACCCTGGATTCCGGCACGTTTCAAGCGCTGGCGCTAAACGGCTTCACCCTAAGTAAGACCACACCACGGGTCTGTGTAATGGGCGAGCTGATCTGCCAGGAAGGCGAGCCTGGCGACGCGCTGTTTCTCATCCGCTCGGGGCGCGCGGCCATCTTCAAGGGCAGCGTCGACGCGCCGATCGTGCTGACCTGCCGCGGCGCCGGCGAGTTTGTGGGCGAGATGGCCATCCTCGAAGATCTGCCGCGCTCGGCCTCGGTGGCGGCGTTGGAAGAAATGCAGCTCATCAAGATGACGCGCGATGATTTCCAGCGCTTGCTGTCGGACAGTACCAAGCTCGACATCGGCATGCTGCGCAAACTCAGCAGCCGCCTGCGCGAAGCTGATGATCTGATCACCACCACGACGCATGCGCGGCGCACCCTGCATTCACAAGTCAACGAACTGGCCGCCGAAAACCAAGAACTGCTGGATTTACAGTTGCTGCGCGAACAGACCACCGATCTGGTGGTGCACGATCTGCGCAATCCCTTGCACAGCATCAGCGGGGCGGTAGGCATGCTGCAAATGGTGCTGCCGGAAGCGATCTTGCAGGAGAACCGCGATCTCTTCGAGCTCATCAATAACACCTGCGCCCGTATGCAGCGCCTGGTCGATTCGCTGCTGGATATCTCGCGCATGGAAGCGGGCGAAACCGAATTGGCGCTGGAGCCTGCCAACCTGCCTCAGTTGATTCAGAGCGCCGTCATCCGCGTATCGCCAGTGCTGCAATCGCGCGGCATCGCCTCCCAGGTGTTTATGCCCGCCCATTTGCCGCGCATCCTGATCGACATCGACAAGATCGATCGGGTGTTGATCAACTTGCTGGACAACGCCATCAAGTTTACGCCGGCCGGTGGACAGATCAGCGTCAAGGCTGAATTGCAAGGCGCTCACATCGCCGTCAGCATCAACGACACCGGCAGCGGCGTTCCACCCGAACAACGCGATCAAATCTTCGAGCGCTTTGCACGCGGCAGCAACGGCAGTAGTTCGCTGGTGCGCGGCTTCGGTCTGGGCTTGACGTTCTGCCGCCTGGCCGTCGAAGCACACGGCGGCAAAATCTGGATCGAAGATGGAGAAGGCGGCGTGGGGTGTAAGAGCATCTTCACCTTGCCGCTGGAACGCGAGGGATAAATCGCAATGGCGCAAAACTCACTTTGACTTGACAATCGGGGGACTTGTGGCAGATTGGTTCCATCTTATCTGACCGCGAGTCAACCATGCGAACCGTCAAAGACCTCTACCGGACAACGCCCACGATTTATGAGTGCGAGTTGGACACCTGCCCGCAGTGCCAACAGCCCTTGAGTGCGGCCCACTATGTGAACGGGCGGAAAACCGTCCAGACCATGACTCAAGGGTTAACCATCGGCTACCGGCCCAAAGTCTGTGTGAACCCCGAGTGTCCCGGTCCCGCGGTGGCCTGGCCGTCCGCGACCTGGCAACAGCTCGCGCCCAAGGGCTGCACGTACGGCTACGACGTGATTGCCCGGATTGGGTGGGAACGCCAGAAGGGCCGCGAGCGGTTTGAGTCGATTCAGGCACATGTGGCCCCGTGGGTGGCGATCAGCGAATCGCATGTCCGGAACCTGTACCACCTCCGGTACTTGCCGTTGGTGGCCTGTCATGAACGGCAGCACTTGGCCGAGTTGCAACAGATCAGCCAGACGACCGGCTTGTTGTTGGGGCTCGATGGCTTGATGCCCGTCGGCGGTGAGCCGCAGTTGTGGGTGGTGCGCGAACTGCGCACGGGCTGGACGTTGCGCAGTGGCTGGCTCGACCGCCAGGATGAAGCCGCCTTCGTTGAATTCTCGCGAAGCGTGCCGATCGCGGACCTGGACCTCCGGGTCACGGCGTTGACACATGCGGTGCAGTGCTCCCGTGAGTGACAAGCAGACGGCCTTGGGTCCCGCTGTGGCGCGCGTCTTCCCGCACGCCTGGCATGGC
>PMCF01000204.1:25079-31659 GCA_003154115.1 Anaerolineae bacterium | reverse complement strand
AAAGACGACATCGGCAAAGCGGTGTGGCCCGAATACCAGGAAGGCATCTACGATTATCAGATCGAAAACCTAGTGCGGCGGCTGCGCGCCCGCCTGGAACCCGAACCGAGCAACGCGCAGTTGTTGATCACGGTGCGCGGGTTGGGGTATAAGTTGGTGCTGCCCGAATAATTTTCGCTCTGGCTCGCTGCGCGTGGTCACATCTGGCGCGAAGTCGAGGATGTGACCATCCTCAACGAGCCTGCGTGAATCACTACAAATCGATACCGCCCCATTAGCCGACTGTTAGCCAATTGATAGGTACAACAGTCGGCTTTCGTTTATCCTAGTGACCGAGGCAAGAACGATGGCACCCCAAAAATTAGAAGGCATCACCTTAGGCAAATATCAACTGCGCGAGCAGTTGGGCCATGGCGGTATGGCGAGCGTCTACCGCGCGTATCATCCCCAACTCGATCGATTTGTGGCCGTTAAGACGCTGCGCGGCGAGCTGGTGGACGACCCTGAATTTCTGGCCCGGTTCCAGCGCGAGGCGAAGATCGTCGCGTCGCTGCGCCATGCCAGCATCGTGCAGGTCTTCGATGCCGACATGCAGGACGGCATCTACTACATGGTGATGGAACTGTTGGAAGGCGACACCCTGAAAGCGCGCCTCAGCGATTATCGCGCGCGCGGCGAGACGATGCCGCTGGGCGAAGTGGTGCGCGTGATGCTGGATGTGCTGGACGGGCTGGCCTATGCGCACAGCGAAGGCATGATCCATCGCGACATCAAACCGGCCAACATCATGTTGACCAAGCGCGGCCAGGCGGTCATCACCGACTTCGGCATCGCGCAGATCGTCGGCGCCACCCGCTACACCTTGTCCGGCGCGCTGATGGGCACCCTCAACTACATGGCGCCCGAACAGGGCATGCAGAATCAAAGCGATGTGCGCAGCGATCTGTACTCGCTGGGTATCGTGCTGTACGAGATGCTCACCGGCAAGCCGCCCTTCGATGCGGATACGCCGCTGGCGATCTTGATGAAGCACGTCAACGAGCCGCTGCCGCTGCCCAGCCTGACCGAAGCGCAGGTTCCGGCCACGTTTGAAAAAGTGCTGCTCAAAGTGTTGAGCAAGAATTCCGACGATCGCTATCAGAGTGCCGAGGAAATGGCGCAGGCGATCCGCGCGGCGGCGGAGGAAGCGGGCGTACAACTGCCCGATCGGATCTCGCTGCCCCTTTCGTTCAGCACCGCGGCCGCGGCCGATCCGATCTCGGTCATTTCCGGCACCGCGCGTGAGAATCTGACGAATACCGACTTCGCCAAAGATCAAACCGATGCGGAGTTGGGCAAGAAGCTAGAGTCCGTAAAGGCCGCGGAGGCTGCCAGTGCGGCAGGAGCAGCTGCCGGGGCCGCCGCGAGCCAATCGGGCGGGGCACAAAACATGGCCGTCGAAACCAAGTCGATCGATTGGGGGGGCCTCATCAAGAAGTCCGGTCTGATCGCATTGATCTGGTTCAGCATCATCATCGGCGCGAATTTGATCTTTGCCAGTGTCGTCGCTTTTACGGGCAGTCTCGATATCTTCGTTCATGGCTGGCCGCTCCAGATACTAGTCGTCGGTCTGGCCTTCGCTTACGTGATGTTTGCCACGCGCTGGTTGTGGGTGATGATACCCACGAATACGCTCTTGGTCACTGGAATCATTTCGGGTTACTACTGGTTTCTCGATCGGGGTAACTGGACCATCTGGATGTTGATCGCGCCGGTGGTGGTGGGAACACTCATCGGAACGATCATTCTGTACCTCGCCAATCGGCGCCTGGCACGCCAGGTGGCTTATTACACGGGCCTGGTCCTGATGGTGTTGACGGGCACGGCCATTTTCGGCGGCATGATGTTCATCGTGACGCAGCCCGAGGCAATCCATCACATGCCGTTTGCGTCCTACCTCGATCGCGCCGTGCAGAAAGGTCTTAGCGAAGGCCTGAAGAATGTGCCCGACTTGCCCGCCTTGAAGAATCTGTTGACGCCGACACCTTAGATCTTTACAAGCGTCCCGCGCGGAATAACGTGTAGTCGAAGGACGCCTTCACGAAATCAGGCGCAGTCCTCGGCTCTGCTGCGCTCCGCTGGGAATGCTTTCACTGGAGGCAATATGAATCGTTCCAATTCTCTGATCGCGGGCATTGTGTTGATTGCGCTGGGCGCGCTCGCTTTATTTTTCTCGCTGAGCGGCGTCAATCTGTGGTACGCGTCGTGGCGCTGGTGGCCCACGATCGTCATCGG
This sequence comes from Anaerolineae bacterium, assembly GCA_003154115.1. Lineage (GTDB taxonomy): Bacteria > Chloroflexota > Anaerolineae > Fen-1058 > Fen-1058 > Fen-1058. The sequence goes on along the minus strand of PMCF01000204.1, from coordinate 29,385 downwards.
CTTCGGCGCGCTGTTGGCCCTGCTGCCGGTCTTCATCCGCAAGCGCTGGATGGGGCTGATCTACATCATCGCCGCACCGATCATCGCCACCGGCATTATGCTGTTGATCTCGATGACTTCAGGCAACTGGTTCCTGTGGGCGCGTTGGTGGCCGATCGAGGTGTTGAGTACCGCGTTGGGTTTTGCCATCGCTGCGTTGGTTGCGCGTGAAGCCTGGCTGGCCGTGCCGGCCATCTTCCTCGGCGTGAACGGGGGCGTGTTCCTGTTCAATATGCTGGTGGGACAATGGTACCTGTGGAAGGTATTGTGGATCTTGCAGCCGCTGTCGCTGGGGCTGGCGCTGTTGTTCGTCGGCGTGGTCAAACATTCCAGCGTGACGTTTGGCTTCGGCGCGGCGTTGAGCGTAGTGAGCGCGTGCCTCGCGGCCCTGATGACACCCATCTTCCGTGACACCGCGCAGTTCGCTGGCTCGTTGGGTGCGTTGACGTTGGTGGCTTTGGGTGGAGCGCTGCTGCTGTGGAATGTGAGGCGAACGCCTAAAGTGAATGCCGTTGTTCCCACGAATGGTAACAGCAGCAATGGCACGCGTGTCGCGGCGCAGTAAGCGCGGCATAGTCGTTGTAAATATTGACACACATAGCACGCCCCGTCATCGGCTTGGATGACGGGGCGTGCTGTTGATTTTGGCCAGGTCACGGAAGAGATCAGGAAAAACCTGACGTTCAACGGATTACTTGCCGCGGCGAATCAAGGGCAGGTACACTTTCGGTTTGGACACTTCGGGCACGACAATCGCCCAACTATTTAATGTTCCGCCCCTATTGGCAGAGTTGTTGCAGATTTCAAGTTTCCAGAGCCCCTTGAGATTAGTTCCGCGCAGCTGCGCGAGCAGAGCAGCGGGCTTGTAGCGATTTTCGTAGAGAACAGCGCTCGCCGCGTCTTGATCGCCAACGGGCACGCCTGTCGGCGCGGTGTCGTCGAACAGCGTGTTCAGGTCCTTGCCCGAGCTGCCGGCGGGACCGAGTAAGACGACTTTGCGGCCGTTGGGTGCGAACACGTTAACCGTCAAATCGGCGCGGTTCACGTAAGTCAGATTGACGCCGACCTGGGCACGCCCGATGACGATACTGTTGGGGATCGTGAGTGTGGAATTGACGCATTGATTAGGCTGAATGTCCGTGCCCGCCCCGCTGTAGCCCACGACCTCGTAGGCGCCACGATCGCATTGGTTGCCCTGCGGCCGGCTAATGCCGCGTTGATCAAAGTCCGGTGGCGGGCAGTTGGCCGCTGAATCGCGAGCTGGGCTGTTGAAGGCGATGGCGCGCGTGAGCAACGAGTTGCCGCCGTTATCTTCCAACGTCCCAAGTTGTGAATTGGTGTTGGACAGATCGAGGTTGGCTGGAATGAATCCGCAGGACGTTCCTGAGTCGATATTGTGAGTGGCTGAAGTGATGGCGCCGCCGCAGGCCGCGCCTGTGCTTTGTGCCAGGATCGAATTTGCCACATTGACGCTGCCGCTGGCGTTGTTCAAGGCCGGCGTGCCGGTGTTATTGCTCAGCGTGCTGAAATTGATCTGCATGGCGCCGCCGTCATTCTGGATTCCGCCGCCCCCGGTCGCGGTGTTGTCGCTGATGGTGACATCAGTTAATGCGGCGGTTCCGGCATTGCGCAGGCCGCCGCCCGGCGCGACTGAAGCGGTGTTATTAACCAGCGCGCTTTGCAGCATGGTGAGCGTGCCTAAGTTGTTAATGCCGCCCCCCGTTTGGTTAGCCGCTGTGTTGGGCCCAATATTGCTGGTTTCAATGCTCAGCTGGGCTCCCCCGGCATTATAGACGCCTCCGCCCGATCCAGCCAGATTATTGTTCATTGACGTGCCGTCGAATGTCGCCGTCCCGGCATTGAACAGAGCGCCGCCTTCGTCGGCCTGGGCCGTGTTATCATGCAGCGTACCGTTACTGAAGGTGACTTTGCCCGAGGCGCTGTTAAAAATACCCCCCCCCCGACTGATAGCCAGATTTCCTGAAAAGATCGTTCCGCTGCTAATGAAGATATTATCGTTGTACACGCCTCCGCCATCGGTGCCAATGGCCCGGTTACCACTGACGGTGCTGTTGAGCAAGGTGAGTTTGCTGGAACTTCCCCGGTTGAAAATGCCGCCGCCATAATTTCCGACGGCGCGATTATTGCCGATCACACCGGCCGTGACGGTCATGACGTTAAGATTACTGATGCCTCCTCCACGGGAGGCGACGTTGTTGACGAGCGTCACTCCATTCAACTCGCCGGTGCCGGTGTTCCAAATGGCGCCGCCTTCTGACACATCGGGGGACGTGGCCTGGTTGCCGTCTAGGAGAACATTGTTCAAGCTGAGCTGGCCCTGGTTGAAGAGCCCACCGCCATACGCGGCCGTGTTATTGATGATGTTGGTGTCCAGGACGGTTAGAGCAACATTAGGTTCAGTAAGAATGCCTCCTCCGGGATTAGAGGCTTTGCCGTGCTGCAAAGTCAAGCCGGAGATATTAACGACGCACGACGTATTGGCGAAGATACTCAGCACCGTTCCTTGCTGGAGGCCATCAATGATCGTCGTGGCGGCCCCTTGACCTGTCAGCGTGAGGCTCTTGTCGCGAATCTCCAGCGACGGCTCGAAGTAAGTTCCTGCGATAATGTTGACGGTATCGCCGGAACTCGATCGATTAATGGCCGTTTGAATGAGGCCACAAGCGGTGTTGGCGGTCAAACAGTCATTCAAGTCGTTGCCCGTGGGCGCGACGTAGTAGGTTGTTGCCTCGGGAGCAGAAAAACTGGCGCGTGGCACACCGGCTAACATGACCAAGCACCCGCCCAGGAGAAAGAGTTGGATCAACCGTACCATCAAGCGCTGGGAGAAAGTCGATTTCATGTGATTGACCTCTTCAAGATGTTGAGATAGTGAGCAGCGCGCCACTGACCCGGGAGGGTGCCCGGACGATCAGTCGCGACGAACCAGGGGCAGCAAAATGCTCGCGTTGAATTTCGATCCGGCGAGTTTCCCATTGTTGTTTTCATCTGATTCCCAGTTCAGTCCCCAATTGCCCCCCAGCCCATCGACGAGGAAATAGAGGTCATGGGTGCCACTGCGATAGGAGAACGTGTAAGCGGCAGTGAAGGTGACGCTGGCCCCCGGTTCCAATACAGGCAGCGGATTCGTGGTGTTCGGCGGGCATTGCGTAGCAGGATAGAGGCTGCACCAGCTGTAAGTTACATCGAGCGGATTGGTGGGAGGCGTAGACGGCGCCAGGTAATCATAGAGATTGAGATAAGGTGGCGCGGCGGTCGTGGTGACGCCGCGGTTATGGATGACGGCCGTGACCTGGACTTGATTGAGCGACAGCGCTTGCAGCGTCGCCGTTAGAATTTCCAGATCGGGTTTATCGGTCAGTCTTGAGTCACCCAGCCACGTGGACGAGTTAAAGCGATAGGGGTTGTTCACTCCAATAATCTCTACTGGAATATTGTCCCAGTGAAGGGACGAGGCCGCGACTGAGATGGGACTGTAGCCGCTGGTTCCAATATATTGGTAGGGTGCGGTAAAGTTCAACGTGGAGACATAGCGATATTCCTGATTGTTGATGGCCGTCTGGGTAACCAGGATTTGATTGCCGACGCGCAGTGCCCGTTGGTCGGTGTAATAGTCGAGGTAAAACCAGAGTTGATCGCTGGAAATCACCACCGTCGGGCCAGGCACAATCGAATACAGTCCGCTAAGCAATTTCACGTTGATACTATAAGCATCACTGGGCAGGGGAATCCTAACTACATGGTCTAAAGTCGCCAAACCGATGCTCTCCATTTGCCATAGAGAATTTAGGGCGGTCGTTAGCGGATCGCCGGCAGACTCTAGGGTAATCGTTACAACTCGCGTAAACCCAGTCCAAGGGCGGGCCGGGTATGGGGTGTCAGTCGAGTGGACGACTCCCGTGACGAACAACAGAGTTAGGAAGGCCGCGGCAACTGCTGTGCTGCAATAGGTCACGCGCTTCATAGTTCACCTGGGCGTAGTGAGATCGGGCGTTACTACTCAGCCGTCATTCCCGCGAAGGCGGGAATGACACTGCACGGCGCATAGCGCAACGGCTGAGTAGTAACGATCGGGCTGAATGGAAACAAAAAACTGGTGGGCCAGCGGGCCGATAAATTTCTGGAGCCCGCTGCCCACCAATAGTGTACTACGAATCAGGCGATTTGATCAACACCCGTCAAAGCCGCACGAAGTGGGCGTCCACGTCGGCGTGAGAGTCTGCGTCGGCGTGTTCGTCGGCGGCGG
>PMCF01000204.1:0-25011 GCA_003154115.1 Anaerolineae bacterium | reverse complement strand
TCGGTGTCTTGGTCGGCGTTAGGGTATTGGTCGGCGTATTGGTCGGCGTGTTGCTGGGCGTTGGCGTGACTGGAGTGAATCGAATGGTTCTGACCACACGCGTGTACTGCGGGTGCGCATCCTTGTCCAACGCCTGGATCGTTATCGTATAGGTGGCCCCGCTGACAATGCTCGCGCCACCGGGCCATTGATACGAACTGTTCGCTTTGCAATTGGATCCGGAATTGCCAAAGAGACAGTAGGGGGAGCTAGTGTCATTTACGATCAAGATCGGCGCGCCGCCACTACTATCATACACGTTGAAAATGACTGTGTTGATCGTATTGGGCGACTCGCCGGGCCACGTATCCGTGACGACCGCGCCGACGGTGAACGTGGATGAGATAACCGTCGCGGGCACGGTGGGCACGACGGCCGGCCCGTGGAAGCCCTGCAGATCGATATGGCAGATCAGATTCCCAACTTTGTAATCCAACCCGATGCGCCAGTCGAAACCGTGGCGGTACATTACTTCCGGATCCGCATTCTTTAGGGACGCCGTGAAGTCAAGGATGAAGTCGTTGCTGGAGCCTGTGGCGATGACGTAATTTTTCAGGGCATGGCTGAAAGAACTGCCCGTTGACATGGTGATATTCGCCGTATTGGTGATGGTGGTCGCGCCCCACAGATATTTGTCAAAGATGACGGCCGGCTCGGACTTATATTCATCGTGCCAGTCATTCAGCGGGATGCCGGACGGATTCCAGTTCACGGTCGCTTGCGTCAAGGTCACCGTGTAAATCGGACTGGTGTTGATCAGAGGGGCATGCACTGTGTCTGAGATGGGATAGAGATGATCTGCGGAATTGCTTTGGAAAATAGCGCAGCTGGGTATCGGCGTGGACGTAGCGGTAGCCGTCGCGGTCGACGTACTGGTGGTTGTGGGTGTGTTGGTCGGCGTCTTGGTCGCCGTGGTGGTCGGCGTGTTGGTCTTGGTCGGCGTGTTGGTCGGCGTGTTGGTCGGCGTGTTGGTGCTGGTCGCCGTGTTGGTCGCTGTAGGCCCCATCAGGGTGGGCGGCAGGCCCGAAATGCGCACCGTGCGATAACGCTCGACGATCATCTCGCGCCGGGAAATCAGCGGAACCCAGTCGGCAATAGCACGCAGCGGCGTGATGAGCGGATGATCGAACAGCACGGCGATCACCACGCGATCGCCGGGTCCGCCCGCGTCACCTTCAGTTATGGTGGAATCGGTCGTCAGTAGACAGCGCGGATAAATCACCGTCGACGGCGCGATCGGTTCCTCCCGGTAGGAGTATTTTGGAGCAGTCCCCGCGTCATTGAGCCGGGTACTGCACACCGTCACGTTGATGAAACTGCGCAGCTCGCGCGCCGCGCTAAAATCGACCAGGATGCCGCCAGCCGCGCCATCCGCGATATCTTTAATGGTATACAGGCGGGCTTTATCTTCCGCTGCTTCCTTCGTCGGTTTATCCGGATCGGCGCAAGACAGGGTGCCCAGCGGGGTGCAATACTTCTTATCGTAGAGGCCGGTCACGGCATAACGCGCCGCTTCGCGCGCCGAATTCTCGACGATCAGCCAGGCCGAGAACAAGCGGGCCACTTCAATCAGGACCATCAGCAGAATCAACAGGACGGGCAGAACGAGCGCAAATTCTACCAGGGCCTGTCCGCGGCTGGGGCGGCGTGTCGTGCGCGAAATTTTATTTAGCATAGTTCACCTGCCTGCAAAACCTGATCGATGTATGAGTACGGCCTCGTCCAGCGGTTAGCCGCTGATGCGGGTGAAGATGCGTCCCGCAATTTCCAGGAAGATCTGTTCCAATTGGCTCGCGCTCGGCGCATAATAATAGTTGCCACATTGCAACCCCAATCGGCTGGCACGCCCCGCAAAGTCGAGCGGCGTGACCAGGGTTCCCCAGGGACTGACGAGATACTGGGTCGGATCGGCGTTCTTCTCCCCCAGACAAGGCCCCGTAGACAAATCCCCATCATCGCCAACGTCGGCAATGTAACGCAGCAATTGCTCGGCCGCATCTGGATCGCCGTATACGGGGTTGGATCCGGTGCATGTCGCAGGCGCACCACCGGCGGGAGCTGTGTAAACTCCGTTTGAGCACACGGAGTCTTTGCCCAAAGCGATGGTATAGACCAACACGCCGGCGGCCCCATGCGCTTTGAGCTGGGGATATTTCTCCGGGTCTGCCGCCAGCATATCTGCGTAATCTCGAGCGTAATCGTCAGCATCATACAACGTGTCCGCCACTGGGTACGCATAGTGACGTGAATTGGCGTCGCCGTCGCGGCATTTCAGTGGTGTACTTTGTTCCGATGGTGGGCAAACGCCATATACAGCGTCCGACCACGAAATGTTGTTATCCGGGCTGGTTCGATTGGCGGCCCCGTCCACCAGAAGGATGGTTACCCACAGTGAGTCGGCGCGGAATACGTGGTCTGTCATTCCGAATTCGTCGTGCGCCAAGATGAGACCAGCCCCAATGTTGCTGGAGGCGCATTTCCAGACTTCCCCTGCTGGCGTGCTGGAATTGCACGGGATATGCCCCCTGAGATTGTCTGGCCGCGATACATAAACATCCATGTCGTTAATTTTATCAATAGCGCTGCCGGACCCATCGTTCAAGTGCTCGGTCAGCGGAACAGTACGATTGCCAGACTCGTTGAAGTTGATGATTGCTACCCGATCGTAGTCCGGATAGAGGCGCTTAATAAACGAAACGGCCGCATCCTTGGTCTTGAGGAACGGTTGACAAATACCGCGTGTCAGCTCGGGATAAGCCGCCAGCTGGGCCAGGTCTGTGATCGTCTCGTTGTTACAACCTGTGACCGTGCCCCCACCCACTTCGGCTGAGAGAGTACCCCCATTGAGACACACATAGATGTCATTAATGTGCACCTGATTGCATTTCGTTTTACCGTCTGGGGCAAGGTCACTATAGGGCGAGGGCAGGGTTGAAAAGTCATAGGACTGCGATTCGGAATTGTCCAGTACCAGCACCGCATCCACCGAGGCCGCTTCCGAAACGTTCTCGCCGGCCACCGCCACCGTCGGGATGCCCACGATTTGCAAGAACAGCATGGGCACCTGGGCTGTGGCCGTGACGCGCACCAATTTGCGGGCCAGATCACCGGCGGGCGGGCAGAGACTACCGTTGTAACCGGTTCCCGGAATCGGTTTACAGGTTTCCACGGTCACAGTCGGGCTAAGAATTCCGTGCGTGGCAACCAGATCGTAAGCCGCCCGCGTGATCTTAGCGCCGGTAGCGCCCTGGCGGAATTGCGCGGTGGCGGCCAACCCGGCGGCGTCGACCGCGCGGCGCAGCTCATCGCGGGTTGCAAAGACGCGTGCCACATCCACCACCAGGCCGGTAAAGGCCAATAACATGATAAACCCCATCGCGATCAGGACGATCGCCTGACCACGTTGTGGAGTTATCGAGAGATCATTTTTCGCTGTGAATTCGTCGTTCATATCCATATCGCCTTCACGTTAAACCACTAGGGCGTGTAAGAGGGTGGCGGCGCGGCCGCCGGTACCGGCATCATCGAATAAGCGTGCATCGTGACTTGTTGCGGCAGGAATGGCATACCTGGTGGAATAAGTCCCAGGAACTGATGGTGCTCACGGTAGACTTCCACGATCACCAGACCGGTGGCCGGGCTGTTGGGTGTTTGGGCCAACATCGCCTCAATGGCGGTGTTGGAGAAGCCCGATGTTTTAACCACACATGTGCCGGTGGACGGCGGAACCTGTTGGCACAATGACCAGCCCTGTTGAGAGGAAGTGACATGGGTGTCGCATCCCCCGAAGAGATAGGTGCCGATAAGCTGCGCCGGTGGGGGCGGGTCGCCGCAGGCGCGAGGAAAACGCGTGATGATGTGCCCATTTGTATCGATCGACATCGCCGAGACCACAACATCATCCGTGGCCTCGTTGAAGGCCAAATTCTTTTTGATATTGTCATGCGTCAAACAGGCGGCCAGGTGAAAAAAATTCTTATCCGCATTGCAGTCCGCTTGAAGGGGAGTCATCGACCGGTCGGTTATTTCGCCATCAGCCGAGTAGCGCGCGCCTTCGCGCGTGGCATCCAGAATAGTAATGTAGTCGTTGAAATATTTGCCCACTTCCAGGGTTCCGGCCATAATCAGCAGCAGGATGGGAAAAGCCAGCGCCATCTCCACCATGCTTTGGCCGCGTTCCTGACGCCGGGGCGAATTCAAAAATCGCTTGAGCGTATGTATGATGTGCGTTTTCACAGCAGCCTGCCTATTATCTTGACCGTAAACTCAGAACCCTTGTTCGTTTCGATTGAAACATTCTTTACACATTGTAATATACCACTATCGCGACAGAATATCTTTAGGATTTAAGTCACTTTTTGATGAATTGCGGCGTGCATTCGACGTGATCCTAACGTAACGTATGTCATGCGCGCCTCATCCATCAAACTGGGAGACGACCCACCCCCTCTACTCGATTTCGTTTAGCGAAGAGCTGAAAGCAGCGCCTTCAGGCAGCGTGTACACGTGAGCGGTCTTATTCGATATGTTATACTGGGGTTATTACCTACACGTTGGTGGCAATGCCCGTGCGGTTATCACAGCTCCTTCTAAGACTTCACAACTTATGGGCTTGGCTTCAACATCCGCTTACTGACCATTACCCAGTTGCCACCCTGGCTGGCGCAGCCGGACTGAGCGCGTTGATCTATCTGTTGGTCTTTGTGCGCTCCTTCAATCTTAGGCGGTTGTACAACCAACCACTCCTCGATTTATATCAGGTCTCAAAGAGCGATCCATTAATCGTATGGAAAGTGGTAGCGGCTTTTGTAGCGCTGGGCGTGTTGTACTGGCTGGCTTGGCGGGCCGCGCAACGGGCGTCCGGCCGCGTGGCCTGGTTCGTCGTCATCGGCGGCGCGCTGCTGTTTAGCGGCCTGCTGCTGTTCGTGTTTCCGTACGATGCTGCCGATGTGTTCGACAATATTCTACGGGGGCGAATCACCGGTGTCTACGGTTTCAATCCATTTCAAGACACCCCTGAACACTTCTCGACCGATCCTTTTTACCCATATATGGCGTGGCGGTACACAACGTCGATGTATGGTCCGGGCTGGGAATTGCTGGCTGGCTTGACGGCGCGGTTTGTCGGCGCTGACGTGGTCGCCACTGACGTGGTCGCCACTGACGTGGTCGCCACTGTGCTGGCGTTCAAATTAGTGTTGGTCGCGTTCCTGGCTGGCAGTGTAACAACGCTGGCCGCGATCTTGCGTCGCATCGCTCCCGACCGGGCCTTGGCGGGTATCGTGTTCCTGGCGTGGAATCCGCTCGTTCTTCACGAAGCGATCGGCAATGGGCATAACGATATCGTCATGATCTTCTGGGTGTTACTGGCCATTTGGTGGCTGCTCAAGCGCCATTACACGCTGGCCGTTCTGGCCCTGGTCGTGGGTGCATTGTTCAAATATGTTCCGGTGTTGATGTTACCCGCAGCCGGCTTGATCGCATGGCGCGATCTCATCACGGTCCGTGATCGGCGGCGCTTTTTAGTCGGGGTGATTGCCGGGTCGAGTCTGCTGATCCTGCTGGCGTATGCGCCATTTTGGCATGGTCCCGGCACTTTAACGCTCGATCTGCAGAACCGATTATTTTCGTCCTCCTTGCCGGCTGCGATCTACGTCGGGCTACAATCCTTGTTGAGTGAAGAGACAGCGGCCCAGGTCGTGAGTGGGCTGGCCGTCGGTCTCACGGTGATCTTTGCACTGGGGCAGGCCCTGCGCGCGCAGCACGATCGTTCGGCGCTGAGCTTCACCCGATCGGCTTTCTATATTCTGATGTTCTGGCTGATGTTCACCGGCCCCTGGTACCAGCACTGGTATGCTGTTTGGATGCTACCCTTGGCCGCGCTGTTGGCACCCGGTCGCTCAGTCCGGCTGGCAGTCGTGTTTAGCATTGCGGCTATAGCCAAGTTCTTTGTCATCACGCCGGTGGCGCTTTGGGTCTTGCATATGCCAGTCAATAATTCGCTTGAACTCTGGTTCGGTCCATTGGTCATGGCGCTGCCGTGGGCCTATGCCCTCTACGCACTCTGGCGCTCACGGCCGGCGGTTCAGATCGCCACGAAGTAAACAACGTCCTGCGCTCGTCGCTTGGTCAGCACTACGCTGGGCGGTGCGACGATGCAGTTCAACTACACCAGCGAGGCGCTCGACACGACGGGCTTGATTTACCTGTGCGCCCGCTACATACAGCCGACGCTGGACACGTTCCTCGCGCGCGATCCGTGGAGCGGGGAGGTGCTGCGGCCGGTATCGGTGAATGTCTTTCATCACAAGAGAGGGAGACGACCAAACGCCCCCGATTTGTTACTGGGGGGCGTCGAAGTCTGGCATTTGTAAAGTCTCCAACCAACCAGGTCAACGAATCGTCGTTACGACTTCTTGTCCATAGCGGGCGCCATCCGGCATAATCGCGTTTTCCAATTGGACTCTGTGTAAGTCGAGATCACTGGTGAAGAGGCTCCGCAGGTTGGCGCCTGTGAAGTTGGCGGTTTCGATGAGCGTGTGACTGATATCGGCGTTGCTTAGGTTGGCGTAAGACAGATCGGCCCCGCGTAGATCGCTGTGTCGTAGATCAGCCCCACTCAAATCGGCTCCGCTGAGGTTCGCGTTGGAAAAATCACAACTTCGTGTTGATCAAGTTGGCTCCGCGTAGATCAATCTCCGCTAAATCAAGCCCGCTTAACCGCGGGCGACCGCCGGCGCTGACCAAGGCCAGCAACAATTCTTTGCGAGTCAGTTCTGCCATGAGTAATCTTGTGTGGAAGCAAGTTTCTCTTCATTACAAGGGCGGGTACTGACGGGACGCAATAGGCGTAACTGAACGGTAACTCAATCCTAACTTGGAGTATAATCTTCAGTGCTTCACCTAGCGCATTGCTCTCCATCCAAAATCGTTGACCAAACGTCAGCCAAGCGTTGTTCGGGCGTAGGCTGGCGAGGAACTTAAACTCTGGACACAGCGTTATCATAGGAGAATCCACATGCGACACTCGACTGTTTCTTCCCAGCGATCGTGGTTAGTGTTGATGGCCGTGGCCGGCTTGTTGTTGGCGACCTTGGCCTGTGGCTTTCAGGGCGGCGCCTTTGGCTCTACGCCGCTACCGCCCACGGGCAACCAGGTCTTGGTGCCGATGGTGAGCAATGGTGGTGCGCCTCAATCTTCGGCGACCCCCGAAACCGCGTTGATCGGCGTGACACCAAGCGCGGCCGCCGCTGCGCCTGAGTCGGGCGGAGCGGCGGAAAGCATCTTGATCACCGTGCCGTCGGGCGGTCAAGGACTGCGCGGCTCGTTGCATATCGAAGGGCTGGCCGATCCGGCTTTTGAGCAGCAGTTGTATGTGTTGGTGCGCGATGCGAAGGGCACCGTCATCGCTACCGCCCGCCCGACGCTTCAAACGCAGGCGGGCCACCGTGGAAAATTTAGCGCCGATGTGCCCCTGCCCGCGAGCCTGCCGTCACAAGCCGGGCGAGTGATCGTCTATGCCATTTCGCCGCGTGATAGCGGTCTCACGCATGTGGCCTCGGTGGAGGTGCAGCTGAACGGCGACGCGCAACCCGCCGCCCCGATCGATCCCAATACGCCCGAAGGGATCACGATCGCGTTCCCGAATCCCGGCGCGCAAGTGAAGGGCGTCGTCAAAGTGGCTGCGGCCACGCTGCTCGGCCCCAAGGTGATCGTCGAAGTGCGCGATGCGAACGACCAGACCGTAGGCCGCGTAGAGCAGCAAGTCGATCAGATCGCCGGCCAGCCGGCGCAAGTGTTGGTTGAAGTTCCCATTCGAGTTTCCGCCGCGCAGCCGGGGCGGGTGTTGGTTTACGCGCTCAATCCGCGCGACGGACAAACGGAGCATCTCAGTTCAGTCGAAGTCAATCTTGTACCATGAAGAGTGACGAGTGATGAGTGAAACGTAATTTGGACGACTCAATTCACTTTTCACTTTTCACTCATCACTCGTCAAGGAGTTCACATGACAACCGCAAATCCTCCTCGTTCCTCCAATCGTCTTCCTTTGATCATCATCGCGCTCGTGGCGGTGGTGGGGTTGATCGCGGGCGGCGTCTTTTTGCTGACGCGCAATCAGCCCAAGAAGAATGTGGCGGCCAATCTGCCGCCCTTCGTGATCGATCGCGCCCCGGCGCGTGGTGAAGAGCAAGCCACGGAAGCGCCGATCACGATCGCCTTCGACAAGCCGATGAATCGCGCCTCCGTCGAGTCGGCGTTTCAGATCACGCCCAAGGTCAGCGGCGCATTCAAATGGAACGCCGATGACACGCAGGTGCAATTTGTGCCGACGGGGCAAGGTTTCTCGCGCGGCGAGCTATACAGCGTCAACGTGCTGACCACCGCCCAATCGACCAGCGGTCAACTGTTGGGGCAGCCCGTGGAGTTCGCGTTCAAAGCGGTCGGGTTCTTAGACGTTTCGCAGGTGCTGCCCGCCGATGGCGCTACAGACATCGATCCCGCCGCGGACATCACGGTGATGTTCAATCGGCCCGTCGTGCCGCTGGTGTCCGCGCAGGATCAGGCGAACTTGCCGCAGCCCCTGGCGCTCGATCCGCCTGTTAAAGGAAAGGGCGAATGGGTCAACACCTCGATCTATGCGTTCCATCCCAGCGAACGGATGCAAGCCGGCATCAAGTACACGGCGAAAATTCCCGCGGGCTTGCAAGATCCCACCGGCGCGGTGTTGCAGAAAGATTTTGTGTGGTCATTCACCACGACGAATCCCTATGTCGTGGCGATGCAGCCGAACGATGGCGAATCCGACATCTGGCTCGATCGCGCGGTCATGGTGACCTTCAGCCAGCCGATGAAGCATGCCAGCGCCGAGCAGGCTTTCTCGCTGCGGCAGGGATCAGCAGATGGGCCGCCGGTAGTGGGCACTTTCAGTTGGATTACCACGACGGTGTCGCAGGGGGTGGGTGAAGGTATCACCTACGGCAAATTGGCCGCGCCGGTGAAGGGCGGTCAAGGCGGCGGCCCGGGTACGGGCGGCGGATCGACTGTCATGTTAATCGGCGAGATGATGGTCTTCACGCCGACGCAGCTGCTGGAACGTGACACGACGTATTACGCCAAAGTGGCGCAAGGCGTGGAAAGCGAAAGCGGCGGCATGCCGACGCCGGTCGATTACCAGTGGTCGTTCACGACGATCAAACCATTCACCGTCGTGCGCACCGATCCGGCGAATGGCGGCAATGCGGCGGCTTACGCGGCAATGGACATCTATTTCTCTGCGCCGGTGGACGAAGCGACGTTAACGCATATCTCGACTTCGGCGCAGATTTCACCGACGAATGTGTACACCTACTATAGCGATTACGATAAACGCTACGTGTACGGTTTCGGGCCGGGCCCGTCGGGGGATTACGCCGTCACCATCGGGGCGCAGGTGGCCGATCGGTGGGGGCAGAAGCTCGGCAACGATCAGGTGATCAATTTCCGCACGCGCAAGTTGGAACCTGAGCAATGGTTTGACGTGCCGGGTCGCTTTGGCGTGTACAGCGCCTACACCGACACGGTGGTCTACGCGCGCTATCGCAATGTCTCACAACTCAACCTCGATCTCTATCAAGTGTCGCTGCCCGAATTCGCCAGTTTGATCGGACCAAACTCCTATCAGCGGTGGGATACAGCCGTGCCGGTATCGGGCCAACCGGTACGATCGTGGAGTATACCGGTCAATAAGCCGTTGAATGAAGCGGGCTTGATCCGCATCCCGGTGGATAGTGATACCGGTGGCGTGCTGCCGACGGGCGTCTATCTCTTGCGCATCTCTTCGCCCGAACAAGCGCAGAATGACTTTAGCGGCACGACGCGCCACTTGATGGTGGTGGCGAACAACAACGTCACGCTCAAAGCCGGTGATAAGGAAGGGCTGGTGTGGGCCACCGATCTTCAATCGGGGCGAGAGACACCGAATGCGCCGATCAACATTTACGATCCCGATTCCAATAAACTTGCCACGGGTACGACCGATCAATCCGGCCTGTTCAAATACGATGTCAAGGATGCGCGCGATCCGAACGTGAGCCTGATGGTGGTGGTCGGCGACTACGGCGGCCCGTTCGGTGTGGCGGTGAGCGATTGGAACGATGGCATTGCGCCGTGGGACTTTGGCGTGTATGCCAATTACTATGCCAGCGCCTACAACGCCTATATCTACACCGATAAACCGATTTATCGACCGGGCCAATCCGTGCATATCAAAGGCATCGTGCGCACGGACGACGATGCGCGTTATGCGATCGATCCCAACTTGAAAGCGATCGATGTGCTGATCTTTGACGGACAAGGCAAGCAGGTCTACACCGGCACGCTGCCGCTCAATGATTACGGCACGTTCAACTTCGACTTCGCGCTGGATCAGGAAGCGGCGTTGGGGCAGTACTCGGTGCAGGCGCAGATTCCGGTGAAGTATCCGGGCCAGGATGTGCCGCAGGTGCAGTATTACAACGGCACGTTCGTGGTGTCGGAATATCGACGGCCAGAGTTTCAAGTGACGGTGACGGCTCCGCAGGAAGAAGTGCTGCAAGGCGATACGATCGAAGTGGAAGCCGAAGCCACGTACTTCTTTGGCGGCGCGGTGAGTGATGCGCCGGTGTCGTGGTCGGCGACGGCGAACGATTACACTTTCGATCGTTATCAGGGGCAAGGCTATTACGGCTGGAACGATATCGATTACAGCAGCACGAGCGGTTCGGGACGCGGTGGTTTGATCGCGTCGGGCGAGGGCAAGACCGATAAGTCCGGAAAGTTCAAGATCACACTGCCCGCGAAACTGGACGAAAAGGCCGGAAGCCAGACGTTCAATATCGAAGCGGCGATCACCGATCTCAACGATCAGCAGGTGGCGGGCCGCGTGAGCGTGATCGTGCATCAAGGGCAATACTACATCGGCATCGCGCCCGTCGATTACGTGGGCACCATGGGCAAACCGATGGACTTCAATCTGCTCACGGTCGACTGGCACGGCCAGCCGGCGGGCAACAAGAATGTCGAGACCACGTTCTATCAGCGCGAATGGTTCAACGTGCAAGAGAAGGACGACTTCGGCAATGTCCAGTGGACGTGGTCGTACAGCGACACGGCGGTGTTCACCTCTACCACGACCACAGCAACAGATGGCACCGGCAAGACTTCATTCACACCGCCCAGCGGCGGTCAGTATCGCGTGGTGGCGCGCGGCACGGATGATAAGGGCAACAAGATTTCGTCGTCTACGTATGTGTGGGTGTCGAGCGAAGCGTATGTGTCGTGGCGGCAGGACAACAACGATCGCATCGCGCTGGTGGCCGACAAGAAAGAATACAAGCCGGGCGATGTGGCGAAGATTCTGATCCCGTCGCCGTATCAGGGACAGGTGCGCGCGTTGGTCACCACCGAGCGCGGCCGCATCCTCGACGCCAAGGTGATCGATCTCAAGACCAACAGCGAAGTGATCGAAGTGCCGATCACGGCGGCGATGGCGCCCAATGCGTTCGTGTCCGTCGTCATCGTCAAGGGCGTCGATCAAAACGATCTCGCGCCGTCGTTCAAGACGGGCTATGCGTCATTCAAAGTGAATCGCGCGCAGCAAGAGCTCGCTGTGCAGCTCATCCCCGATCGGGATCCCAAGACCGATCATTACTCACCGCGCGATACGGTAACGTACACGGTGAAGATTGCCGATTACGCGGGCAAGCCGGTGGAAGCGGAAACGTCTTTAGCGATGGTCGATCTGGCGGTGCTCTCCCTGCTCGATCGGTTGAACCTGCCGATCGCGGATCAATTCTACGGCGAGCGCGGCCTGGGCATTCGCACGGGTGTGTCGCTGGTCTACTCGGTCGATCGCATCAACGTGAAGCTGGCAGCGGAGGCCAAAGGCGGCGGCGGCGGCGCAGAAGCCGAAGGCGGCGGCCTGACCGTGCGCGGCAACTTCCAGGATACGGCTTACTGGAAAGCGAATGTCACGACGAAGGCCGATGGCACGGCCAGCGTCTCGTTCCCGCTGCCCGACAACTTGACGACGTGGCGCATGTCCGCGATTGCGATCACGAAGGACGGGCTCGTGGGCGAGGGCCAATCGGATGTGAGAAGCACGAAGGATCTGCTCATCCGACCGGTGACGCCGCGCTTCATGATCGTCGGCGATAAGTTCAACATGGGCGCCGTGATCAACAACAACACGGCGAAGGATCTGCCGGTGGAGGTGACGCTGGAAGGCACGGGCCTCACCATCGACAATGGACAGGTGAAGCAAAGCGTGACGGTTCCGGCCAACGGTTCGGTGCGCGTGAACTGGCCGGTGACGGTGCTCGATGCGCCCTTTGCCGATCTCACGTTCACGGTTCGTGCGTCGGGTACGACGAGCGGCGGCCTGAGCGATGCGAGCAAGCCCACCGCGGGTCTGCCGCCCGAACAATATCTGCCGATCTATAAATACAGCACGCCGGACGTGACGGCGACGAGCGGCAATGTGACGAAGGAAGACCCGGTGCGGAATGAAGCCATCATCCTGCCCAAGAACATCGATGTGACACAGGGCCAATTGACGGTGCAGATCGATCCGTCGCTGGCAGCCGGATCGACGGAGGGCTTGAAGTATCTGGAGCACTATCCGTATGAATGCACGGAGCAGACGGTAAGCCGCTTCCTGCCGAACGTGATGACTTATCGGGCGTTGAAGGAACTCAATCTGGTGCAGCCCGATCTGGAAGCGAAGTTGAAAGAGCAAGTGAATGTCGGCTTGCAGCGCCTCAACAATCAGCAGCATACCGATGGCGGTTGGGGCTGGTGGGTCAACGAAAAATCGAATGTGACCACTTCGATCTATGTGGTGTTTGGTCTGGTCAAAGCCCAGCAGGCGGGCTTCCCGATCGATCCGGCGGTGCTTGCTAAGGGCATCGCGTATCTGACCAGCAACGTCATGCCGGCGACGCAGATCGATACGCCCGATAAAGCGGATCAACAAGCGTATCTGTTGTATGTGTTGGCCGACGCGGGCAAGCCGCAGACGAGCGCGCTGGTGTCGCTGTATGACAGCAAGCGGCCGTTGCTGGATAACTATGGCAAGGCGCTGCTGGCGTTGGGCCTGCATTCGGCGCAGCCTAATGAGAAGACACGCGTTGATGCGCTGATGAGCGATCTGACGAGCTCGGTGAAGGTCAGCGCAACCGGCGCGCATTGGGAAGAGAAGCAGTGGTACTGGGGAGCGTGGGATAGCGATGTGCGCTCGACGGCGATGGTGTTGGACGCCTTGGCGATCCTCGATTCCAAGAACACACTCGCGCCGAATGTGGTGCGCTGGTTGATGAGTGTGCGCGAAGGCGGGCACTGGCCCTCGACACAGGAAACAGCCTGGTCGTTGATCGCGTTCACCGATTGGATGAAGGCGACCGGCGAACTCACGCCCGATTACTCGTGGGGCCTGAAGTTGAACGACGATGTGATCGGCACGGGCACGGCGACGAAGGCCAACGTGCAGCAATCGAATGTGATCACGCAGCCGATCAGCGCGCTGGATCCGCAGGTGAATATGTTGACATTAGAGCGCAAGGCGGTGGAAGGCCAAACGGGCGACGGGATGATGTACTACTCGGCCTATCTGCAAGCCTATCAGCCGGTGACGGGCGTGCAGTCGATGGCGCGCGGCATCGTCATCGGGCGGCAGTATTACGATCAAGGCGACGTCTGCTTCAAGCCATTGAAGCCGGGCGAGAAGGCCATCCCCTGCACCCCGGTGACACAGGCGAAGGTGGGCGATACGCTGGTGGTGAAGTTGAACATCGTTGCGCCGACCGATCTGTATTACGTGCTGGTCGAAAGTCCGCTGCCCGCCGGTGCGGAAGCGGTGGACACGAGTCTGAAGACGACGACGCAGCAAGCCGCAGGGCCGGACTTCAACGCAACGAATCAACCGTATTCGTATTACGGCGGTTGGGGCTGGTGGTGGTTCACGCACACCGAACTCCGCGACGAGAAAGTGGCGCTGTTCGCGTCGTATCTGCCCAGGGGCACGTATGAGTACACGTATCAAATCCGCGCGGGATTGGATGGCACGTACAACGTGCTGCCTGCGTTCGCGCAGCAGATGTACTTCCCGGAGGTGTTTGGGCGGGGGGACGGGGAGCAGTTTGTGATTGGAAAGTGATGAGTGAAGAGTGAAGTACGAGCGACGTAATGAGTAACAAGTAACGAGTAATGCGTAAAGGCGAAGTCCGATCTTGAGGGAACTTGAGATCGGACTTCGCTGTTTTGTTCCTTATCTATTGCCCCGTGATCGAATGTCACGTATAATCCAGATATCGAGCCGTGAGGAGGTGCGATCATGCTGGCAGTCAAAGGCGTGTATGACGGCAAAGTGGTACGTTTGCTAGAGCCGGTCAACGTCGATCGGCCCTATCGCGTCGAAGTCACCTTTGTCGAAGAAATTCGGCAAGGGACAGTTGTGTCAGGTGAAGATAACCTTGAGCGATTTATCGGCATGTGGGCCGACATGACACCTGAAGAAGATCAAGCTTTTCAGGCGATCATGGAAGAACGTGCCGGATACTTCACTGGCCGTGAACTCGATACGGAGCCGGCGCAGTGAGTCCGTGCATTTTGGACACCGATGTTTTAATGCCATTGTTCAAGGGCGTAGCAGCGGTATGGGAACGCGCGCGTCAGCAGCAAAATGAATATGGATTTCTCAACATCACGATTGTTACCTATTACGAAGTGATGAAAGGGCATGAGTTTACGCGAGCGCGCGACCGTCAAAGAGTGTTTGAGGAGTTTTGTAATTTGAACCGCGTTTTGCCGCTGGATCGAGCGGCCTGCCAAGCGGCAGCTCGCATTTATGCCGATCTGAAACGGCGCGGCGATCTAATCCCCGACGCCGATATTCTGATTGCGGGCATCGCACTGGCAGGCGGATATACAGTCGTGACGCAGAATACAAAGCATTTCGGGCGAATCATGGGGCTGTCGGTCGAGAACTGGCTGGCCTGATCAATCTGAAAACGATGAACGCCGATAAGCCAACTCCACCAACTGATAGCCTGGATGCGATTGCCGAGTTTTAGGACACGCACAGCCTGGCCGACTACTGGGATCAAACTGAACCGGCTGAGTTTGAGTTCGATCCGCAGGCGCGGCGCCGTTATCTGGTTGCAATCGATCCCGACGTGCTGGCACGGGTGCGAACGGTCGCAAAGCAGAAAGGGCTTCAGACGGAGAGCCTGATCAACCTGTGGTTGGAGCAGAAGTTGAAGGCAACTGCTGCGTAAAGCGTGAGACGGAAAGCGTGAGACGGAAAACGGGATGGCGAAGTCCGATCTTGGAGGAAGCGAGATCGGACTTCGTTTTTGTGATGCCGAATCATTCCCTTCAATGCTATAATCGGTTTGGCGCGCTAACCTGATCGAGTCAAAAAGACCCGCTGACCTCCCCCAGCGCTGTTTAATTTGAAAAATGAGACTCTTCATTATCATCCATGCAGTTGCTAAGTGTCATGTAGGTTTTATTACCTTTGTCACTAGGTTACAGATGATGTTAAGAGTATTATTACCCCCGAAGCAACTATAATTGGGTTTATCGCATTGACCCTCCCGGGTCAGTGCATAAGACGAGTCTCCTCCCTTGGCTGCCGCCCCCACCACATCCCCCGCTGTGGTGGGGGCTGGCCGTTTATTACGCCCAGTTCACTGGGGTCGAGATCGCTTTTAGCACCTTCAAAGTCAACTGTTTGACGTTCAGATCATCCCGTTGGGCCGTCTCCGGCCCGATCGGCCCCACACAACCCGGACAGCCAGTTTCGCATGGGCAACGCGCTACCACGTCATGCGCCGCCCGCAGCAATTGATCGTGCAGCTCAAAGAGCTCGTCACTCAGGCCGATGCCCGCCGGGACGCGATCGTAAATGGTGATCGTCGGCAATTCCGTGAAAGCCGATCGGGCTTCGGCAATCACGCCGATGTCACGTGGATCGCACATGAGGTACAACGGCGCGATCTCACCCAGCACGTGGCCCAACCCGCTCAACGCACCACGCAGCCCCATCGCCGCTTCCACCCGATGATGACACGCGCGGCACAGCGTGATCAAATTCTCCGGGGCGTTCGCCAACCGATCGTTCTGGTTGACACCCCGCACATATCCAAACTCGCGAAAGGGTCGGATGTGGTGCACATCGTGCGATCGGCCTGGCGGCTCGCCCGCGCGGACGCCCGCGCAGGCGACTGCGCCACATTTGCGGCAGCGTTGCCCATCGCGCTCAAGAATGTCAGCGCGGACTTTGTCCCAGTCGGGGCCGTAGTCGTTGGGCGTAAACAGCACGCCCTGCGCGATGAGATCATCGGCCGTGTCTGGCGCGATGCAGAACCAGTAAGCTGTGGTGTGCATCTCCTGTTCAGGCAATTGAATCTCGCCCCAGCCCAGCGTTTCGTGTGTGTAGAGTTTGATCTTGCGAAAGCCTGTGGTCTGCGAAGTGATGCGCACCTCGCCCAGGCTCTTAATCGTCGTAGCCGCTTCGACGCGCTGTGTTTCATTTTCAACGGCTACATCCGTCGTCGTGCTGGCCTCGGTATAGTAATCGACCTGCGCGGGTGTTACAAAGGCCTGCCCGTGATCCCAGTCCAGCCGGTTGACGATGAACGATTGCCCTTCGTGAATGTAGATGGCGCCGGTATGCACCAGCGTGCCCGCCGAATCCCGATCGATCTGGCCGATCGACCGCGCGGCTGCTCGAGCCGGACGAAAGTCCGGCGATACCGGCGGATTATCATCCGCCTCGAGCGACATGATCACGATCGTATCCGCCGTGCCCGTGCGGAGCGAAATGCCGCTGGCCGGATATTGATCGGCCAGCCAGAAATAGCGATCGGGCAAGTTGGGACGCGACGCGGGTTGTTTGTTTAGAATGCCTTCCTCCACCAACGCGTCCAGCAACTCATCCGTCTGCTCAAACCGCCCGAACTGTTCGCCCGCGTCAAACGGCAGTTCGAACGTGGCGCATTTGAGGTGATTGCTGAGGATGACGAGATTATCGGGCGCGACGAGGCCGTATTCGGGCGATCGTTCAAAGAAGTAACGCGGATGCGTGATGATGAATTGATCGAGCGGATTGGCGCTGCCGACCATGATGGCCGCCGAAACATTGGAACGCCGGCCAGCCCGACCGGCTTGTTGCAGCGCCGAGGCGATCGTGCCCGGATAGCCCGCCAGCACGGCAGCATCCAGCTGCCCGATGTCGACGCCCAACTCCAACGCATTAGTGGACACCACGCCGCGAATCGATCCTTCCCGCAAGCCCTGTTCGATGGCGCGGCGTTCTTCAGGCAAGTAACCGCCGCGATAGCCGTGGATTTGCGTCGCATCGCGCCCTTCCGACGCGATGCTTTCACGCAAGTAAGTGAGCAGTACTTCGGTGGTCAGGCGCGCCCGCGCAAACACGATCGTCTGCACGTCCGCTTGCAGACAGCGCGCGGCGATGTCCCGTGAGTGCAGCACCACCGATCGGCGCTGGCCGATGGCCGGATCGATCAGCGGCGGGTTGACCAGAATCCAGTGCTTCTCACCGCGCGGTGCGCCATCATCATCGATCAGCGTGACAGTTTCTTCGATTAAGCGTTCGGCTAATTGCTGCGGATTGGCGATGGTAGCCGAGGCGAGAATGAACTGCGGCGACGATCCATAGAATTTGCAGATGCGCTTGAGGCGGCGCATGACATTGGCAAAGTGACTGCCAAAGATGCCGCGATAGGTATGCAGCTCGTCAATCACGATGTAGCGCAGCGATTGAAACAGTGACGCCCACTGTGTGTGATGCGGCAGGATGCCAGTGTGCAGCATATCGGGATTAGTGATGACGATACCGCCAGCGTTGCGCGCCGCCTTACGCCGTTCACGCGACGTATCGCCGTCGTAGGTTTGCACGGCGATCGGGTGGTGCAGATCGCGAATGAGTTCACTCAACGCGGTGAGTTGATCGTTGGCCAGCGCCTTCGTTGGAAAGAGATACAGCGCGGTCGCTGCGCCACCTTGGGTGGCGTGCGGATCGCGGAGCAGAGTGTTGAGCACGGGCAGGTTGTAGCACAGCGTCTTGCCCGAGGCCGTCGAGGTTACCACACACACGCTCTCGCCGCGCAGCACACCGTCGATGGCGGCGGCTTGATGTGTGTAGAGCTGATCGATGCCGCGCGCCCGCAGAGCATCGATCAGGCGCGAGTCTAACGCAGAAGGGAACGGCGCATAACGCCCCGGTCGTGCGGGCACACGCTCCCACGCGACGACATCGCGCATGAAGGAGCGATCGGCGCGGAGTTGAAGAAGCAGAGATTCAAGTGGCATGAGGCAAGATATAGGATGCAGGATGCAAAGATTATAGCACGACCATGTTTTCTCTTGCCTCCTGCCTCTTGCCTCTTGCCATCTCTAACACAATGCTAACGCTTCGCATGTATGCTTCTAACACACATCGAGTATCCTATGTGCAGTTCTGAAAATCAGCAACCAGAAATCCAAAATCACAATATCGGGAGAGCTAACATGACTCGCAATATGCTGGTCCGCACGAATGATCCGTTTCTCATGCCCTGGGGCGCCACGATGAATGCGCTGTTCAATGACGCACCGGCGAATCCGCGCGCGGCCGATTGGGCCACCGTCTGGGGCGCGGGTTCGCGCCTGCCAATGAATATCTACGGCGACGCCGAAGGTTACACCTTCGTGGCGCTGGTGCCCGGCGTGAAGGCCGAAGAGTTGAACATCGAGGCCGAGGGCAACACCGTGAAAATCAGCGGCGAATTGATCGCTCCGGCGATTGCGGCTGATGAGAAAGTCCAACCGCTGCGCAGCGAGATTGGGTTCGGCAAGTTCAGCCGCGCCTTCGAAATGCCGGAAGACATCGACGCCGACAAGATCGACGCGAATCTGGACAACGGCGTGTTGACTGTCCGCGTGCCCAAGGCTGAGACCGTCAAGCCGCGCTCGATCAAGGTGCAGGCGAAGTAGCGCTGGAAGTTAGAGGTTGGAAATTGGAAGAGCCGTCCTGGAAGCAGGGCGGCTTTTTTATTTGGATGAATGGTCACACAAGCGCGGCTTTTGTTTTACGAATGACCGGCCACGCCGCTTCGGCGATGATCTCTAAAACCTTCGATACAGCTGCCGCACAAGATTGGCTTCAACTGGCAAGCGGTGCTAAACTGAGTGTGCCCGCACGATACCACACTTTGATGTAAGCGAAGATATTGCCCATGCTCCCTCACGATTTCGACCTCACCGCCGCCCAGCTGCAAGCCCTGTCCAGCCGCGAAGCGATCGTTGCGTTCTGCGCGCAGCTAGGCTATAACACCGAGGCGCGCTTGCGACAGACTTCGGCGGCGCTGGGCTTTTCCGACGTGCTGGCGCACGAGGTGACGCACGTCGAGCGGGTGGCCGACCACGAGAACGGCAACTTGCAGGTGTATCTGCTGGAGATGAAGCACGTCACCGTGGCGCTGACGCAGGCGTTAGCACGCGCCTTGCGCAATCGGGCGGGGAACTTCTTGCTGGTGCTCACCGCCGATTATGAGCGCATCGATTTCGTGCTGATGGATCTGGTGCGGCCGGAAGGATCATCTGGTGGCATCGGGTTGAAGGCGGCGTTCCTGCGCCCGCGCACGTTGACCATCGAACGGCGCAATCCGTCGTTGGTGGATGTGCGCGTGCTGCGGCGCTTCTCGTACACCGAGAGCGACACGGATTATCAACTCGATAAGATCCGCTCGGCGTATGGCGTGGCCGAATGGAGCGAGCCGTTCTTCAACAATCGCGCGCTGTTCTCCGATTACTACCTCAACGAGCGGCTGCCGCAATTGCCGGAATGGCAGGCCGATGCCGCGCCCGCGTTCCGCGCGCTGTCGAAGCTGCTGGCCGATGCACGCGAGAAGTTCGCGAGGAAGCGTGAGGCGGAGTTGCGCACGCTGTTGTATCAGCCGCTCTTCGCGGCGTTGGGTTGGAAGGCTGTCAACGGACGTAAAGCGGACAAACGGATAGGAATGGACACAAACACGGACACGCTTCGCGGGACGGAAACGGACGAAATCGGGCGCGTGGACTATGTGTTGATTGCGCCCGACGGATCGCGGGTGCCGTGCCTGACGTATGTGTGGGATCGCTATCTGGACGGGCCGGACGAGACGCGCGACGTGGAAACGCCGCGCGAGAATCCGGCGCAGACCGTCGTGGGGCTGCTCGATCGCAGTCACGATTTCAATCGTGCGGTAACGACTGAAGTCGTCACTACGGACTGTAGTCACGATTTCAATCGTGCAGCAACGACTGAAGTCGTCACTACGGACTGGGCTACGGACTGGGCCATCGTGACGAATGGCAAGGTGTGGCGCTTGTATTCGGCGCGGGCGCATTCGCGGGCGACGAATTATTACGAGATCGATCTGGAAGAGACGCTGGCAAGTCCCGAGGTGGATGTGGCGTTCCGGTATTTTTGGTTGTTCTTCCGCGCGTCGGCCGTCACTGCGAGCGCTTCTCAGCGAAGCAGTCTCCCTGACCGTCAGGGGATTGCGGCCCATGCCCGACGCGAAGCGTCGGTGGGCCGCCAGGCGTCGTCCCACGGGGAGGCTCCGCACTCGCGTCCTTCGACTCCCGCTTCGTCCTTCGACTCCGCTACGCTCCGCTCAGGAGGCTCAGCGTCCGCTCAGGATGCTCCTCGCAATGACGCAGTCTACGCCTGGCGCATTACGGGTTGGAATTCTACAAGCGCGCGGGTGTGGTGCGTGACGAGTTTGAAGAAGGCCGCGAAGCCGCGCTGATCGGCATCTTCAAGAGCCGCTACCTCAAGCGGTTTGAATCCAGCGTTGACGCGTTTCGCATCAGCGTGCGGCGCGCACTGGCCTTCGTCAAGACCTTTGAAGAATTCGTGCTGGACGGCAAAGTGCTGGACAGCCGATCGTTCGAGAAGGCGATGCGCTTTCTGGCACGTGAAGACGAAGAAGACGATGCTACGCCCACCTCGCTGGCCGAAGACTTCAACGAGAACGACGAAGCGCGCGCCTTCCTCGCCGATCTACTCCCGCTCGATCCGGCGGCCTACGATTTGCGGCGTCTGCACCACGATTTGCAGCACGATGTCGAAGCCCTCACCGACATCTGGCACCTCATCAAAGACATGCGCGCCGACGCCGATAAGAAGCTGGCGAAACTCAAGGAATTGCTGAGCGGCGAACTGCGCGATAAGAAGGTGCTGTTGTTCACTTACTATAAGGATACCGCGCGTTACCTCTATCGTGAACTAGGCGAAGAGCACGGCGTTAAGTGGCGCAAGTCGATCGGCGATCCCGCGATCCGGCGGATGGACAGCGGCGCATCCACCAAAGATCGCGGCAAATTGATTCAGGCTTTCTCGCCACACTCCAATGGCAAGCCGGAGATCGCCGGCACGCCCGATGAAGTGGATGTGATGATCTCGACAGATGTCTTGTCCGAAGGGCAGAACTTGCAGGATTGCGGCATCATCATCAACTACGATTTGCACTGGAATCCCACGCGTATGGTGCAGCGCGCTGGCCGCATCGATCGCATCGGCTCGGCGCACGAGCAGATTGCCATCTACAACATGTTCCCCGACGCAGGGCTGGAAGAACTGCTGGGCATCGTCGAAAGCCTGAGCCGCAAGATTGCCAACATCGACGCGACGGGCTTCCTTGATGCGAGTGTGCTGGGTGAGACGGTGCATCCTCGTAACTTTAATACATTGCGCCGCATCCGTGATGAAGACGGTGCGGTCATCGAAGAGCAGGAGCAGTTCGTGGAACTGGCCTCCAGCGAATTCATGTTACAGCAACTCAAGTCGGTATTGACCAGTGGCGCGAAAGATCGCCTTGACGCGCTGCCCGACGGCATCCACTCAGGCTTGCAGCGCAGCGCCTATCGCGGCCTGTTCTTCTACTTCACCGCGCCTGACTCGAATCCTTCGACTGCGCTGCGCACGCACCCTGAGCGGAATCCCGAAAGGATGGAGTCGAAGGGCGCGCGCGGCTCCGCTCAGGATGCCGTGCAGCATTTCTGGCGCTACTACGATCTACAAACGCAGCAGATTCTGGACAATCGCTTCTTGATTGCCAACCTCATCGCCTGTGCGCCGGACACGCCGCGCGTGATCGGCGAAGCGGACGTGTTTGCCATTCAGGCCAAAGTTCAGCAGCACATCTTCGACAGCGTCCAGGCGCAGGCCGCGGCTGAAGCCGCTCCGACGATCGTCGAGCCGATTCAGCAGACGGTCGCTGCCGTGCTGCGCGAGCATCTCAACAATCCGGCCTTGAAGCGTAGCGAGGTCCGCGCGGTGCTGCGGATCCTCAGCCTGCCCATGACGCGGGTGATGCTCAATCGCGTGAAGGCGGCGTATCAGGCGTATCAAACGAACGAGGATGTGAAGCAGTTGCTTGAGGCGCTGCAAGGTGATTTGAGTGAGCCGGAATCGACAACGGATCAACCTCCCCTCCGTGCGCTGCAGCTAACGATGGACGATCTCCATCTGGTTTGCTGGGAATATGTGTGGTCGTAGCCGCTATGGCCCAGATCGCCATATCCGCCTGCGTGTACGCCAAATGATGGCGGGCTGATTTTTACTCGTCAATCTGGAGAGGGCCATCAGAGGTTAGAAGGTGGAAGCAGCGAGAGCCGTCCCGATTGGGACGGCTCTTTTGTTTTTGGCGACTCTGTACTAGAATCAACGCAGAGGTGACACCTATGCGTATCACGGATATGAACTGGCAGCAGGTTGAAGAATATTTGCGGCACGACGATCGCGCCGTCGTGCCCCTGGGCTCTACCGAGCAGCACGCCTATTTGAGTCTCAGCACCGATAGCATTCTGGCGGAACGGATCGCGTTGGAAGCGGCCGAGCCGTTGGGGGTGGCCGTCTTCCCGATCGTGTCGTACGGCATCGCGCCGCATTTCATGGCCTACCCCGGCACCGTCTCGCTGCGCGTCAGCACCTACATCGAAATCGTGCGCGATATTCTCGACAGCCTGGCGCGGCACGGCTTCAAACGCATCGTCATGGTCAATGGGCATGGCGGCAACACGCCGGCGCAAAGCATCTGCGGTGAATTTTTGCGCGAACATCCCAAAGTGCGTCTCAAGTGGCATGATTGGTGGCATGCCCCGCTTGCCTGGGCCAAGGTGCAAGCGATCGATCCGGTGGCACTGCACGCTTCCTGGATGGAAGATTTTCCGTGGACGCGTTTGCCGAAGGTGGTGATGCCCGAACGGCCCAAGCCGCCGGTCGATGTGGCGCATGTGCGGCAGCTCAACCCGATCGAAGCCCGCGCCTATCTGGGCGATGGCAACTACGGCGGCGTATATCAACGCAGCGATCGAGACATGCTGGCGCTATGGGAGGTGGGCGTAGAGGAGACCCGCACGGTGATTGACGAGGGCTGGGCGTAAAAAACCGGCCAGGGTTCTAAACCCTGGCCGGTTTTCTTTCACATGAACGACGCGTTGATCTTGTCGAGCACCTCGCGCGACAGAGAAATTATTCCTCGGGCGGATGCAAACCCGCACTAGCCGTTGAACCACCTTGCGACACGGGCTGAATGTGGTCGATCGTCAAACGGATACCGCTGTTCGTCTCGCCCGTCAGGCAATAGGTGCACCGCCCTTGATCCAGATCGCGAAGGCGTGTCCGAAGTTCTTCGGGAACGTAATGCGCCATACAGTCAGGCCGCCATGACAGCGTGGCCGCGCCAGCGCAAAAGCGCCACAGCGTGCGCTTTACGCAGCAGGAAGCGATCGGCTTCAACCCGCAAGCGGCTTAATTCCAGGCGCTCTGCTTCAGCCAGAAGCCCCGCTTGATTCTTGTCCAGCAATTCTTCGTGGCGGACCATGTCAGCCGCGGGTCTCTGGCCGTGGGCGATGCGCCACAGCGTCTGATCATCAAGACGATCCAGCGCCGCCAGATCAGCCTGAAATTCAGCCGGCACATCTTCCCAACCAGGCGGACTGCCTGCTTCCAGCGCGCGCAACGCGATCTCCTCAAACGAGCGGCGTGTGACACGCGCTGTTTCTGACAGGCGGCGATACAGCGTTTCCGGCAATTGCAGTGTGACAGTTTGCGAGATCATGGCCTGTTACTCCCCTGTTGCGCTTTGGTGTGTCCGAACGCCTGAACGCCTACATGAACGCCGCGTTGATCTTATCGAGCGCCTCGCGCGGGGGGCGCAGTTTTTCGGGCGGCAGATGCACCAGCGGCGTATCGACCAGGCGCTGCTGCTCCACCAGATTGGGCCGCGCTTCGTTGAAGTAGATCAAGCCGGTGATGAACTGCTGATTGTCACGCGCTTCTTCCAGGATGCGCATGGCGGAATATTTGTCGCGCGGCTCGTAGTCGATGCCCAATTTCCTCAATTGAATGATTGAGCCATCGTGCATGACCACGTCCTTCACTTCGCCCTCGTCGTATTCCACCATGATCTCTTCGGCGGGCATCACGTAGCGCACTTCATGCAGCGCCTCTTCGTGCTCTTTGCCCCAGGTGTAACCCTTGGTGGAAAGATCCGAGTTGTTGAAGGTGACGCACGGGCTGATGATGTCCAGCACGGCGATGCCTTTGTAGCTCAGCGCGGCTTTCAGCAGCTGCTGCACTTGCTTGGGGTCGCCGGCAAACGATCGGGCCACGAAACCCGCGCCGGACGCGATCGCTTCCAGGCACAGATCGATCGGCGGCAGCTCGTTCTTGCCCGCGTACTTCAACTCCTGGCCGATGTCGGCGGTGGCCGAGAACTGGCCCTTGGTCAAACCGTACACGCCGTTATTCTCGATGATATACACCATCTCGACGTTGCGGCGCAGCATGTGCTTGAACTGGCCGAAGCCGATGCTGCCCGTGTCGCCGTCGCCGCTGACGCCCAGACCGGTCATGTCGCGGTTGACGGTCAACGCGCCGGTCGCCAGCGAGGGCATGCGGCC
>PMCF01000373.1 GCA_003154115.1 Anaerolineae bacterium | reverse complement strand
TTCTTGGTGCGCCGCGAGAGGATCTGCACCACGCGGCGGATTTCGTCGTCGCGGCCAATGACCGGATCGAGCTTACCCTCGCGGGCCAGCTGCGTCAGATCGCGCCCGTATTTTTCCAGCGCCTGGAACGTGCCTTCGGGATTTTGTGAGGTGACACGCGCTGAGCCGCGCACGGCCATCAACGCCTGCAAAATCGCATTGGCGTTGAGACCGCGCGCCGAGAGCAGATTGCCGATCGAGGTGCGCGATTTGGCCAGCGCCAGCAGAACGTGCTCGGTGCTGACAAAGTCATCGCGCATCGAATTGGCTTCGTGCTCGGCAGCCGTTAAGACTTCGCCTGTGGCTTTACTCAAACCGGTCTGCACGTTGGAGCCGGACACGCGCGGTCGGGCCTGGAGATCACGCTCAATAATGGCGGCCAGCTGATCGGGATTTTGCCCTAATTTCTGCAGGACTTGCGGCACGATGCCCTCGGTTTGACGGATCAAACTGAGCAACAGATGTTCCGGCTCGATCGTCTGATGGCCCAGCGATTGCGCCAGATTTTGTGATTCAAGAATGGCTTCTTGTGCCTTCTCAGTAAATTTGGTCAGGTTCATCCTGCCCTCCTTTGTCGAGCATGATTCTATTATAGTTCAAACGCGGCAACATGAGCAGTGTACGCGCCTGATGCTAGAACTGCGTTAACGCCATGTTGGATTTTCATTTGCGCCAATAGAACCGTAGGGTAAGCGTAGGCTGGTAGTCGAGTTAAGTAGATTGATCTGGTGTATAAATATAGTTGAAGAGCAGCGGGCGAAAACGTCTCTTCTTCTCCTCCTTGTTTTTGCCAGAGCACCGATAGACAGCGACTATCGGTGCTTTTGGCGTCTCCTCACCTCCGGTCCCTCTCCCGGTTGGAGAAAGCACCAATCGGGAGAGGGGGAATGCAAAGCCGCAGTATAACCTGTTGATGCGCCTACGAATCACGCTGTTGCTGCTGGCCGTGCTGATATGGGGATTTGCCCTGCGCTTGTACACCCTCGACGCCAAGCCATTCTGGTTTGACGAGGGCCTGAGCGTCGATCTGGCACTGGCTCCGCCCGATTACGTGCTGAATACCATCGATCGGCCTCCACTGTATTACGTGCTCCTGCACGGGTGGATCAAAATTGCCGGCGTTGGTCCCTTTACGTTTCGCTTTTTCTCGGCGTGGTGGGGAGCGTTGGTGCTGCCGCTGTTTTACGTGCTGGCGCGACAAGTGTTAGATCGCCGCGCCGCCTGGTTGACCCTCCTACTGGCCGCGCTGTCTCCCTTTCTGGTCTACTACGCTCAAGAGGCGCGGACCTACTCACTGACACTGGCGCTACTTCTGGCTTCGTGCTGGTCAATGTTGAAGTGGCTGAACGATCCGCGTCCCCACTGGCTGATCGTGTATGGGCTGACGACGCTGGCCTGCCTGTACACGCATTACGCACTGCTGGTGCTGCCCGTGGCGCAGACGCTCGCCGTGGTCTGGATCAGCGTGTCGCGCACGACCGTCAACGAACAACTTCAGAACCGCTCCATCTTCACGAGAATACACTCCACGGCACTGCTACACTGGTTTGGCGTAGAAGCGATGGTCGTCCTGCTATTCCTGCCGTGGCCGCTGCATGTCCGACAGAACCTGCCGCAGTTAATCGCGCCGGAGATCGAAGCGGCGGTTGCCGCGCCACTGCCGGCTGCCGCACACGCCGCCTGGACGACGCTGCGCGAGTTTGCCGTGGGACGCGCATTGCCCTCGCCACTGGCCGATGGGCTAACGCTGCTGTTTCTCTTTCTCGTCGTGTTGGGCGCGTTGTCGCCGTCTCTCACGACCACCGCGCGCCGCTTCCTGTTGACCGGATTGTTGATCCCTCCTTTGCTCATTCTGTTGCTGCCGCGCACGGCGGTATACTTCGCGCCAAAGTATCTGCTGGCCGCCGCGCCTGCATTCTATTTGCTGCTCGTGGCAGGGCTGGAAGCGCTGCGTAGTGCATCGCCACGTTGGTATTGGGTGCTGTTGGCGGTGGTGATTGCTGCGCTGCTCGCCGGGCTGGCAGTGTGGTACTTTGTCGCGCAGAGCAAGGTGGCGTAAGACAACAACGAATTGAGGAAGAAACGAATTGATAGGAGCGGACGACTCGTGAATTTTCGGTCGCACCCTCCAGGAGGAAAAAAGTATGTCTCTCAAAACCCAACATCGCATCTATCTGGCCTTGCTCATCGCGGTGATCCTGGCCTGCGGCTTGTACTTCATCGGACGCGAGGCGACGCCGCCAGAACTTGACACCCGGCCATTTGAGCAGAATGTTGTACCGACAATTCCACAATTGAAGCCATTAGCAGAAGAAGGGCTACTCGTCTCTACTGGAGATACAGCATCGTCCTTCTGGACCGGCAATCTTTACGCTGTGTATGGCGCAGAAAGCTGGGCTGGCGCGACAAGGAACGAGGCAGGGGCAATTCTTTCACATTTGCAGGTCATGTACTCCTCAAAAAATGTGGGGAATCTTGTCCTTGGGTCAGATGGAACAATCTACGGCGGATCAGGTGGTGATTTGATCGCTTATCACCCTGACACGTCATCTTCTAAGGTAATCACTGTACCCTTCAGTTGGGATGCGATTTACGCCAAATTAACACTGGCAAGTGACAACCGTCTATATGGCATTGCCTGGGCGGGTGTGAATCACTACGACACTTCGTTTTCAGATCAACGTAACAAACTCTTTGCTGTCAATCCTGAGACCTCAAAAATCGAAGTGTTTACCCCTATCAGTGAAACCCTACGGCTGGCCGCGGGACAAAATGGTTTCGTATATGGATTCGAACATGGCGCCTGGCCGGAGTGGGTT
Organism: Anaerolineae bacterium; assembly: GCA_003154115.1. Classification (GTDB taxonomy): domain Bacteria; phylum Chloroflexota; class Anaerolineae; order Fen-1058; family Fen-1058; genus Fen-1058. The sequence continues at coordinate 1,029 of PMCF01000373.1, read as the reverse complement.
TACGATCCAGCTAGGGACAATTTGACGCCACTGACGGCAACCATATTGCCAGGATGTCACTGGTTTAGTAATTTTTTATGGCTCATTCGGTGTTTCAAGGAGGCGGCAAGAGTTGCGGTAAAATTGCCTCATCCTCTCGACTCGGTGTAACCCATGCTCGTGAATATTCAAGCCCTCATCGATGATGCGAAATGCTATGAAGCGGTACGCCAGTTACGCTGGCCCAACGGCATCCGTTGTCCTGCATGCTCGTCCGCTGAGATTACCAAGCGCGGCTTTCACACGCATCAAGCCCATCGGCAACGCTACCAGTGTCAGGCGTGTGGGCGACAGTTCGATGATTTAAGCGACACTGTTTTTGAAGGCCATCATCAACCGTTGTGTACGTGGGTGTTGTGCCTGTATTTCATGGGCCTGAATCTCTCGACTCAGCAGATTGCGGCCGAGTTGGACTTACATCCCAACGACGCGCACGATATGACGACGCGCCTGCGCGAAGGAATCGAGGTAAAAAAAAGCCGGTCGCTCTCAGCGGCGACATTGAACTCGATGAAGTGTATGTGATCGCCGGGCATAAAGGCCACCCCGAAATTGTCGCGGAATTAGGCCGTAAAGGCCGCCGGCGACGCTTGAAAGGCAAACGCGGGCGCGGGACCTTAGCCGACGAGAAGCCGCCGATCTTTGGCATGTTACAGCGCGATGGTGAAGTCGTCATTGCCATGTTGCCCAATGTGCAACGCGTGACGATTGAGCCGCTTATTCAACAAACGATTCAAGTGGGCAGCCACGTGTATACGGATGAGTATGACATCTACAATCGTCTGGATCAATACGGCTACACTCACAAAACCGTGAATCATTCAGCAGGTGAATATGCACGGGATGAAGATGGCGACGGGTTCCATGAAGTGCATGTCAACACGCTGGAAGGGTTCTGGTCATTGTTACGCTCGTGGCTCCGTCCACATCGCGGCATCTCGCAAGAGAAACTGCCATTGTATTTGGCCTTCTTTGAGTTCGTGCACAATG
>PMCF01000438.1:2964-4210 GCA_003154115.1 Anaerolineae bacterium | reverse complement strand
TCGTGCGCGGCGACGTGCCGGAAGGGCTGAAACACAAGCGGCTGATCGGGCTTGATTTGGGTTCGCTGGTCGCGGGAGCAAAATATCGCGGCGAGTTTGAAGAGCGCTTGAAGGCGGTGCTCAAGGAAGTTACCGATTCCGAAGAAGTGGTGCTCTTCATCGACGAACTGCACACGATGGTGGGCACGGGCGCGGCGGAAGGCTCGATGGATGCCAGCAACATGTTGAAGCCGATGTTGGCCCGCGGCGAACTCCACACGATTGGCGCCACGACGCTCGACGAGTATCGNNATCGCAAGTACATCGAGAAGGATGCCGCGCTGGAGCGGCGCTTCCAGCCGGTGTACGTCGATGAACCGTCGGTCGAAGACACCATTTCGATTTTGCGCGGCTTAAAGGAACGCTACGAAGTGCATCACGGCGTGCGGATTCAAGACGGAGCCGTGATTGCTGCGGCGACTTTGAGCCAACGCTACATCACCGATCGGCAGCTGCCCGACAAGGCCATCGACCTGATCGATGAAGCGGCTTCGCGCCTGCGCATGGAGATCGATTCCAAGCCGGCGGCGTTGGACGAAGTCGATCGTAAGGTCATGCAGTTGGAGATCGAACGTGAGGCGTTGAAGAAGGAAAAGGACAAAGCCAGCAAAGAACGCCTGGGAAAACTGGAAAAAGAACTGGCGGACTTGAAGGAACAATCGGGTGGACTGCGCGCGCACTGGGAGTTGGAGAAGACCGCCATCATGTCGCTGCGCTCGATCAAGGAAAAGATCGAAACGGCCAAGATCGAAAAAGGGCAGGCCGAACGCCAAGCAAATTTGGCTAAGGTTGCAGAGCTGCAATATGGCACGATACGTGAACTCGAAAAGCAGCAGGCCGAAGGCGAAGCGCGCTTGAAAGAGCTACAAAAAGATCAGCGCATGTTGAAGGAAGAGGTCGAGGCTGAAGACGTGGCCGAGATTGTCGGTAAGTGGACGGGCGTGCCGGTGAGCCGCTTGCTAGAAGGCGAGGTGCAGAAGTTGTTGCACATGGAAGACCGCTTGCACGACCGCGTGGTGGGTCAAGAAGAAGCGATTCGCGTGGTATCGAACGCGGTGCGCCGCGCCCGCGCGGGTCTGCAAGATCAAGCCAGGCCGATCGGCTCGTTCATGTTTCTGGGTCCCACGGGCGTGGGTAAGACCGAGTTGGCAAAGTCGCTGGCCGAATTTTTGTTCGACGACGAAAACGCGATGGTGCGGATCGACAT
>PMCF01000438.1:0-2893 GCA_003154115.1 Anaerolineae bacterium | reverse complement strand
TCGTGATCATGACCAGCAACGTCGGGTCGCAGTGGATTCGCGAGTTGGGCGGGACCGATACGGCGGAGATGCGCAAGCGCGTGACCGTGGCCTTGCAGGAAGGGTTCAAGCCCGAATTCCTGAATCGCGTGGACGAGGTGGTGATCTTCAACAACCTCACGCGCGCCGATTTATCGCGCATCGTGGAGATTCAGTTGAGCAATCTGCGCAAATTGCTGGCCGACCGCAAGATCGATTTGCGCTTAAGCGAAGGCGCGAAGGAATGGCTGGCAGACACCGGGTACGATCCGCTATATGGCGCGCGTCCGCTTAAGCGTACAATACAGCGGTATCTGCAAGATCCGCTGGCGCTGAAGATCCTCGGCGGCGAGTTCCTGGAAGGTGATACCGTCATCGTCGAGGCCGATCCCGAAGGGTTGTACTTTGAGAAGGAAAAGGTGGCGGCGTAAGAGAGTGTTTCTTAAAGTCTTGTCTCTCGTCATTCCCGCACGTTTTAAGCGGGAATCCAGCCGTCCAATAAAGAGGAATTGCCGGTCGTCACTCTGGATGCCCGATTGAAACCTTCGGGCATGACCGCATAGACCTTGGCCTGCCGATCAAACTCAAAGCCGGCGGCGCGCAACCGTTGAATGATTTCGCGGTACGTCAGTGGAACAAGGCGCGTCACACCTCGACTCCTACCGCAATGGTTGCCGTCGTTTTGCGGCGACTTTGTCGTTTGAGTGCAGCTTGGATTTTAGCAGGTAGGGGATCGCCATGTTCGATATATGATTCAATCAGCCGCCGCGCGACATCTTGCGCAATCTCAAGCGTCTCAGCGACCGTGCGCCCTTGAGCGATCAATCCGTTCAGATCTGAACTGGTCGCCAGATAGCCGCCCTCTGCCAATGGTTCAACGTGAATATTCAACAGAATTTCGCTCATGTCTGCCCCCTGTGCGTGCTTCGCAGTTGAGTAGGCCGCGTCCTCGTCGGAGTCTTTTACAAGGTGAGCGAGATCATCGGCGCTATGAATCTCAACAGCCCGTCCGGCTGAGTAATCGGTCAGTGCAGTCTGCACGTCTTTCGCCATCTGGGCAGGCGTCGGTTCCGCCGCAGTGCTTATATCCCTGGGCGACAACGTCTTCAACACGTCCTGTATGAGAGTGAACCTCTGCGCAGGCGGCCAGCTGCGAATGGCTTGTAGAATTGAGTCGTAGGTAACGGGTGTGCTCATGCTCATCGTGTAATTCGGCATCACCCATGTGTCAACCATGGGGAGTACATGTGCTGGTTGGGGTATAATTTAACTGGACAGGCCCAATGACTCTCGATCCGCAAATCGAACGGCGTTTACAGACAGAGCAGAACCTCTGGCTGGCGACTGTGCGCCCCACCGGCGTTCCTCACCTCGTGCCGATCTGGTTCGTATGGGTGGCTGGCAAAATCTACCTCTGTACCGCGGCCGGCAGTGTGAAAGCCCGCAACTTGACGCAGAATCCGCATGTGGCGATCGCGCTGGAGGATGGCAGCCAGCCGATCGTGATCGAGGGGCTGGCACAGCCGATTGGGCGACCACCTGCCGCCGTGGTTGAAGCGTTCCAACGCAAGTACGATTGGAATATCAATACCGACGGCGAGTACGACCAAGTGATCGAAATAGAGCCCATGAGAATCAGAGCGTGACGAGTAGAATTTCACGCACCACGCACTACGGAGCACTTATCATGATGCGATTTGATCGATTTACCGAACGAGCCCAGGATGCGGCTAACCGCAGCATCGAAATTCTACAGCGCTACGGACACAACCAGGTGGACACCGAGCATATTTTGCTGGCGCTGTTGGAACAACCCGACGGCGTGGTGCCGCAAATCTTGAGCAAGCTGAATGTCGATGTGGCTGCGATGCGCGCCAAGCTGGAAGAGATTTTGCGCGCATCGCCCAAGGCTGCGATCTACGGCGGCGGCACCGGGCAGGTCTTCATCACGCCGCGGGTCAAGCGCGTGTTAGATCTGGCTCAAGAAGAAGCTAATCGCTTGAAGGACGAGTACATTTCGACCGAGCACATGTTCCTGGCGATCAGCACGGAGCGCAACACGGCTTCCGCGCGGCTGTTGTCCGAGAACGGCGTGACGCGCGAGCGCATCAACGAGACCGTCAAAGCGATTCGCGGCGGGCAGCGTGTCACCGATCCGGGCGCAGAAAGCCGCTATCGCACGCTGGAAAAATACAGCCGCGATCTCAGTGCGTTGGCGAAGTCCGGCAAACTCGATCCGGTGATTGGCCGCGACAACGAAATTTTGCGTGTCATTCAAGTGCTCTCGCGCCGCACCAAAAACAATCCGGTGCTGATCGGCGAAGCCGGGGTGGGCAAGACCGCCATCGTAGAAGGGTTGGCGCAGAAGATTTCCGACAACGATGTGCCCGAAATTTTGATGGGGAAACGGGTGGTGGCGTTGGATCTGGGCGCGATGGTGGCCGGGTCGCGCTTCCGCGGCGAGTTTGAAGAGCGCCTAAAGGCGGCGATGGAAGAGATTCAGCGCTCGCAGGGCGAGATCATTCTCTTCATCGACGAACTGCACACCGTCGTCGGTGCGGGCGCGGCCTCGGGCGCGTTGGATGCGGGCAGCATGTTGAAACCGGCGTTGGCGCGCGGCGAGCTGCAATGCGTGGGTGCAACGACGCTCGACGAGTATCGCAAGGACATCGAGAAGGATGCGGCGCTGGAACGTCGCTTCGCGCCGGTGTTCGTGGACGAACCGAGCGTCGAGGAAACGATCGAGATGCTGCACGGCCTGCGCGATCGTTACGAGGCGCACCACAAAGTGCGCATCAGCGATCAGGCGTTGGTGGCGGCGGCTAACCTTTCGCACCGCTACGTCACCGATCGGCATTTGCCCGACAAGGCGATC
>PMCF01000049.1 GCA_003154115.1 Anaerolineae bacterium | reverse complement strand
CCTCCAACTGGGACATCGCCTCGGCAATCACTGCTCGCTTCCAGTACCTTCGGCGTGGTGTGGTATCCTCGGACACAGGCTCGCCTCCCCACATGACTGGGGAGATATTTTACCCAAGAGTGGCCGAAACGAAGACTGAGGCCGTTTTTCGCGCCTTCGCTGTGCGTTAATCGCTTCAGTCAATTCGATGAAGCGAGGTAGTCGTTTTGATGTTGAGCAGAAATTATCTATGAAAGGGGGATAGTCCATTTCAGCTGACGATCTAAAGCTGGTCGAAATTTGCCGCCGTATTCTTTGAGCCGCTTTTCTTAGTGCAAGAGTCAAGGAGATACTTTTCCCATGAAAGCCAAGCCATTCCTGTTGAATTTGCTGGTCGTTTTCAGTGTTGTGGTGGCTTTTGTTGCTCCCCCCGCCACAACTTTCGCCTCGAATATTTCTTCATCCGCTCCAACTGCCAAAGTAGTCACTGCCCAGGCGAGCGGGTTCCAGCCTGTTTCGAGCAAGGCTGCTCGCTTTGCCGTTTCAGCGCCGTTACGCAGCATCAAGCCCACAGCCGAACCGGCCGGAGCGGCGAAAGCATTCCCGGCGCGCCTGTTGCCGGGGAATCGCTTTAAGCCTGAAACATCGATCGGAAAGGTCACCGACCTGCAAGATCGACAAAGCCCCACTTCCATGCCGTCGCCGATTGCCAACTTCGAAGCCGGCAATAACACCGAGGGTGTTTACCCGCCCGACACCGAAGGAGACATCGGTTACGATCCTGCTACGAGCAAGCGTTACTATTTCCAGATGATCAATCTTCACTACCAGGCCTGGGACGTGACTAACCCGAGCACGCCGGTCAGCGTGTTGGGTCCATTGCCCAACAACAGTTTCTGGACCAGCCTGGGCGGAGTGTGCGCCAACACCAACAATGGCGATCCGATTTTGGTGTTCGACGAACAGGCCCACCGCTGGCTGGCCAGTCAATTTGCCTTCCCAAGCAGTGGTACCCATCAATGCATCGCGATTTCGCAAACGGCTGATCCGACGGGGGCCTGGTACCTGTACGACTACCAGACCAGCGCCACCCTCTTTATGGATTACCCGAAGTTTGGCGTCTGGCCCGATGCAACGTACAACGCTTACTTCATGACATACAACGAGTTTAATGCCTCGGGCACCGCCTTCGTCGGCGCCGGCGCGTTCGCCTTTGAACGCGCCAAGATGCTGACAGGTGATCCGAACGCCCAGATGATTTACTTCGATGAGGGCCCCGTTAATCCCAATTATGGCGGCCAGTTACCGGGCGATTTGGACGGCGCGCCGCCTGCGGCAGGCACGCCGGGTTACTTCTTTGAACTTGACGATACCGGCACGGTAACCGACACGCTGAGTATCTGGGAGTTCCGCCCGGATTGGACCACCCCCGTTAACTCCACGTTTGGTATCAACGGTAACCCCAATCGGACGTTGGCGACGGACAACTTTAATACGCTAAACACTGGCATCCCGCAGCCGGGCACGAGTCAACGGCTCGACACGTTGGCCGATCGGTTGATGTATCGCGCTGCTATCCGCAGCTTCGGCGGCTATACTTCGATGCTGCTCAATCACACGGTCGATGTGGGCAGCGGCATGGCCGGCATTCAGTGGGTCGAAATCCGCGATAGTGCTGGCACGTGGGGCATCAACCAACAGGGAACGTATGCGCCCAGTGACGGCGTCTATCGCTGGATGGGGAGCATTGCCCAGGATGTGCAGGGCAATATGGGGCTGGGCTTTAGTGTGGCGAATGCCACGGATGTTTACCCGAGCATCCGCTACACGGGCCGCCTGGCCGGCGATCCGTTGGGCACGCTGCCGCAGGGTGAAGCCACCATCATCAATGGGTCCGGCAATCAGACCGGCTCAGCCGGCCGGTGGGGCGACTACTCGATGATGGGCGTTGATCCGCAGGATCAATGCACCTTCTGGTATACGCAGGAGTATATCCAGGTCTCAGGTGGTGCAAACTGGCAGACCCGCGTGGGATCGTTCAAGTTCCCCAGCTGCGCCATCGGGCCGCAGGGGACTTTGACCGGCGCGGTGACTAATGTTGCCACCACTGCTCCGATCGCTGGAGCCAAGGTTCAGGCTTCCTCCAGCCCGACCCAGACGTTCAGCACGGTGACCAATGGCAGTGGCGGTTATACACTATATCTGCCAGTGGGCACTTACGCCGTAGCCGCCTCGGCTTATGGCTTCCAGACGGCTAACATCAGCGGTCAATCCATCGTCTCCGGGATGACGACCACGCTGAACATCGCCTTGACGCCAGTGCCCCTGCATACCGTGCAGGGCGTCGTGAAGGATGCGGCGGCAGGCTGGCCGTTATACGCTCACATCACGATGCAGGGCACTCCTGAAAATCCGCCTGCGCCTTATAACGATTTTTGGACTGACCCGGTGACCGGGCATTACAGCGTCACTCTGGCCGAAGGAATCACTTACACCTTCAGCGTCAATGCCTGGGTGTCCGGCTATCTACCCGCCACGGTGTCCGTCGGACCATTGAGCGGGAACCTGACGCAGAACGTGGCATTGACTGTCGATACGAACAGCTGCAACGCGCCCGGCTACAGTCGCAGCCTTGGCAGCCCATTGCTCAGTGAGAACTTTGACTCGGTTACGCCGCCGGCGCTGCCGGCCGGGTGGGCCGTAACCCCGTTGACCAAGACCGGTTCTATCACGCCCACGTGGCAGACCCATGTGGGCACGAATAATCCAAGCGGTTATGCGGCCCACAGTGCTCCGAACCTCGTCTACTTCAATTCGTATGACGCGAGTTCGGGCAGCACCGCGCGCTTGTATCGCACCAGCAATCTCGCGCTGAGTAGTGGGCACCCGAGTGTGATTTTCTGGCTCTTCCACGATACCAACTACGCTACGAATGACAACGTTCAAGTTCAGGTATCGACGGATGGGGGTGCCACCTGGCAGAATGTTGGGGCACCTGCCTCCCGCTACAATGGGACGACCGGGTGGACTTCATACTTGGTGGATCTGAATGCCTATGCCGGGCAGAATATCCGCCTGGGCTTCCTGGGCACCAGCCAGTACGGCAGCGACACGCACGTGGACGATATCACCGTGGCCAATGCGGTTTGTGCACCCCAGGCTGGCGGCATCGTCGTCGGCAACACGTTTGATGCGAACACCGCTGCGGCGGTGAGCGGCGCGCTCGTCGTGAATGACAGCGGTGGTTCGATGGTGTCAACGGCGACCGGCGATCCCAGCAATCCTCCGTCGTTCTACTCGTTGTTCTCGCCGGCAGGCTCGCATACCTTTACGGCGACCAAGAGCTCTTACGGCGTAGTAACAGCCTCCCCGACGGTCATTCTGAGTAATACCATCCGGCAAGACTTGTTCCTGCCGACGGGCTTGCTTGCGTATGCGCCACCGGCCCTAGCAACAACACTCAACATGGGCGTAAGTGCCACTGTGCCCTTCACCCTGACGAATGAGGGCGGCCTGGCGGCTAACTTCCAACTCACCGAGCGCGATGGCGGACGCACGATTGCGGGGCCGGAGCGCGGAGCGCCCGTCAAGCTCATTATGGGCGAACACTTCACCTCCGGTCCGTTGGGCAGCAAGGGCTCGGCAGGGGGAGAATCTGAACCCGGACCACTGGCTCCACCATGGACGCCGGCCGCCGATTATCCGATCGCCATCATGGACAATGCGGCGGCGGCTCATAACGGCAAGGTCTACTCGGTGGGCGGTACCGATGGTTCTAGCGCTCTCAACAGTGGTTACGTCTACGATCCGAGCAGCGCCAGCTGGTCACCGATCGCTTCGATGACGGATGTACGCGAGAAGCCGGCGGCCGCCTTCATCAACGGCCTGCTCTACGTGGTCGGCGGTTGGGATAACATCGGGAACCCGGATGGGAAGCTGGAGATCTACAACCCCGGCTCGAATTCGTGGACGACAGGCGCCCCGAACCCGCTGCCGTTTGCAGCTGGAACGGGTGTGTCGCTGGGCGGCAAGTTCTACGTCATCGGCGGCTGCGATGCCTTGAACTGCGGTTTCACCAATGTTCAGGTCTACGATCCCGGCAGCAACAGCTGGTCGGCGGCTGCGCCGTATCCCGAGCCGACCTCCTGGGAAGCCTGCGGGCCGATCAGCGGTCGGATTTACTGCGCCGGCGGCACGGGCAGTTCTGAGAGTCTCCACACTTACGCGTATGACCCCGGCTCGAACACTTGGACGCCTAAGGCGAACATGCCCCAGACACAATGGGGTGGAGGCTACACGGTTTCCGATGGGGTGCTGTATGTGTCCGGCGGTGTAGGCGCTGGCAGTATCACCAACCAGGGCTTCGCCTACGATCCAGGCACCAACACCTGGACGCCTATCGCCAACTCCAACAACACGTTGTATCGCGGCGGGAGCGCCTGCGGCTTCTACAAGATCGGCGGTTCGCCAGGCGGCTTCAATCCGGTGCAAGACGTCGAGGTCTTCCCCGGTTTGTCGAACTGTGAAGCGAGTGATGATGTGCTGTGGTTAAGTGAGTCTCCAATAACGGGGACAGTGGCCGCGTCGGCTCAGAAGCCCATCACCATCACGTTTGATGCCAGTATCCCGGCGGTTGATCAGCCGGGTCAATATCTCGCTCAGCTGGGTGTTGCCAGCAACACTCCGTATCAAGTAGCGCCCGTCCCGGTGACGATGACGGTCAATGCCCCGTCGACCTGGGGCAAGGTGACTGGCGTAGTGACCGGACTCGCCTACTGTGATGCAGCCGGTGCGCCGCTGCACAACGCCACGGTCCTTGTCGATAACGGCGCCGGTTACACCCGGACGTTGAAGACGGATGCCAATGGCGTTTACAAGCTATGGCTCGACCAAGCCAAGAGTCCGCTGACCGCTATTTTCAGCTATGCGGGCTATCTGACCAAGACCGTGACAGGCATTGCCATCACTCAACAACAAACGACGACGCAAAACGTCGATCTGCGGTTGAATGCGCCATGTGTCAGTGTTACCGCGCCCGAGCTGCAAGCGAACCTCAGTCTGGGCGTCAGCCGGACGATCCCGATCACGCTGGCAAACACCGGGGCCGCGACAACGCCGTTCCAAATGACCGAAGCCGACGGTGGTTTCCAGCCGATTGTGATTGGGCCACTCGCGCCCGTTCACGGCAGCAAATCTGGCGCCTCGGGACACATCGAGTATCTGCCCAAGTCGAAGAGCGCAGCGCCATTCAGCGCGATTCACAACGGACCGATTCCAGCGGTAGATCGGCAGCCCTATATCTATCACGGCGCGGCTCCGCAGTCCCTGAACATCATCGTCTACTCAGACGATCCCATCCATCAGCCGACGACGGCGGTAGAGGAAGCCTTGCAGGCGCTGGGTCTTACCTATACGTTCTACGGTACTGACTCCAGCGGGGCCAACTTGGATGCCTTCATTACGGCTGTGAATGCAGGCAGCTGGGACCTCGTGATTCTGGCTCAGGATAACTGGGCCCGGATCGACGCTAGTGATTACACCGCCGTTCAAAATCAAATCGCTGGTGGTGGCAAGGCCATGGTAGAAAGCTGGGCGGTCGGTTACGATTCGACGCATTCCAGCCATCCACTGTGGGCCTTGATGGGGACGTCGTATGCTGCTATGGTAAGTCCTCTCGCTCCGTTGTATTGGTGGCAGCCCGCGCATCCCATCTTCAACGGCGTCCCACAGTTTACCAGTGTGACGGATGTTGGTTACAGTGCCTATGGTGCGCGCATGACTTTGACCGGCAGTGACAACACCGGGCTAGGTGGGTTTACCACTTCCCTAGCGCCTGATCAGGCCGGTATCGTCGTCCGCTCTGATAACAAGACTTACTATAAGGGGCTGATCGATGCGCCTAACAGCGCCGATCTCAATAGCAATGGCATACTCGACATTGCCGATCTGTGGACGAACGCCATCTCGTTCATCATCAACCCCACTACGGATGTGGCATGGTTAAGTGAAGTCCCCGTTACTGGGACCCTGGGAACACCGGCGACTCAACCTGTGAACGTGACTTTTGACGCCGGCAAGGTTCAACAGCCGGGCACCTATCTGGCGACGCTCTCTGCCGTCACGAATGATCCGATCAAGGGCGTCAATGCTTCTCCGGTGACGATGACGGTGCCGGTGCCAGCGACGTGGGGCCAGGTGCATGGCCGAGTTTATGGCTTAGGCTACTGTGATAACTCGCCAACTCTGCTCAATGGTGCTCAGATCATGATCACGACCACCGCGGGGGTAACGCACACCTTCACGCAGGACAGTCAAGGAACACCATGGGTTTGGTGGTCTGCCCCTGGTCCGTTGACAGTCACAGTCTCCGCCCAGGATTTCCTGACGCAAACCGTTGTGCTTCCAATCCAGACCGCGACAGGGATCAATCAGGACTTTGACCTGCGCTGGCTGCACAACTGTGGCAGTGTCTCGCCAGCGCCGATCGACCTTACGTTGGCCCCGGACAGCACTACGGTGGTGCCGATCCACTTGCTCAACCAAGGCACTGTCTCATGGACCTGGGCTTTGAGTGATTCGTCAACTTGGTTATCGATCACGGGACCGCTCAGTGGGACGACTGGCCCAGACGGCAGTCTTCCCAGCCAGCTGACGGTTGACACGACCGGAATGTTGGTTGGCGCGGTACACACGGCGTTGCTCAACGTTGCGCACGACGACGATCTCCAAACCAATCCGTTACTGGTTGCGGTGAACGTGATCGTCCAGATCGTACGCGGCGTTAATGTTACCCCAACCGCTTTGGCGCAAGCCGGTGCAGTTGGAACGCCGATCACTTACACCTTACAAGTGACCAACACAGGTAACACCACTGATACGTTCAATCTATCTGTGAGTGGCAATGCTTGGACGACGAATGTGCCAGCCACGCTTGGCCCCTTAGCGTCTGACGCAAGCGCGCCTGTGCAAGTGGTGGTGCATATCCCATCCTCTGCGAATAGTGGGGCGACTGACTCCGCCTTAGTAACTGTTAAATCGCAAGGCGACAACACGAAGTCAGTCTCTTCGTTGCTGACTACGACAGCCATCACCAGCTCCAGCTATAGCCTGGTCCTCACGCCGTTGACTGCTTCTCAATCGGCGCTGGCCGGCGCGATCGTAACTTACACGTTGCAGGTTACCAATACCGGTAATGTGCCAGACACGATCTACTTCCAAGCAACTGGTTACACCTGGCCGGTGTATCTGCCAACACAGATCACACTGAGTGCTGGCGCAAGCGCGCCGGTGCAAGTGGTGGTGCATATCCCATCCTCTGCGACCGGTGGAGCGACTGACTCCGCCTCAGTAACTGTTAAGTCGCAAGGCGACAACACGAAGTCAGTCTCTTCGTTGCTGACTACGACAGCCATCACCAGCTATGGCTTGGCCCTCACGCCGTTGACTGCCTCTCAATCGGCGCTGGCCGGCACGATCGTAACTTACACGTTGGCGGTTACCAATACCAGTCATGTTGTGTCAGACACGATCTACTTCCAAGCAACTGGTTACACCTGGCCGGTGTATCTGCCAACACAGGTTACACTGGGTGCCGGGGCAAGCGCGAGTATCGCGGTGCGCGTCGCTATTCCCAGCACAGCCAGTCTCGGGTCCAGCGATCACGCAAGTATCATCGCGACTTCACAGCGCGATCCGGCGCAGTCGCTGACTTCAGTGCTAACGACATTCGTACCGGCGAACCGAGTTTACTTGCCCCTCATCAAGCGCTAAGGGCAACGCCGCTTGGTTTATCGGCTGGCGGTAGTAACGATCACGTCTTGATCAAGAATAGGCTATACTTGATCAAATGAACAAATCAGCGCGCTCCCAATCAGGGGCGCGCTGATTGTTTATATCGGGTCATGGTTCAGATTCAGCTTCAACCAAGCTGCGAGCACATAGCAAAGTAGCACGAGCTGGATACGATTGGCGAATGTTAGCTGGTGGCCGGCAGCGGGGCAAAGCGCGCATGATGCGTGGTGGCGAGAAGGAGTTCAGCATACTGGTAGAATTTGTCGAAGCGGACGGCGGGCCCGATCGATCTCCCGGGGAGGATGCCGCGCTTGTAGCCCTTTTCTCACATTTGGGCGAGGGCTGTTTGTGACGTTCTCTGATCCGTGGTACAATCTCGCCCGCATCAGAAATACACGGCGTGGTGTCACAGCCGCCGCGCACGTGATAACCTAAAGGAGTTAGCAACATGCTGTCGAAGGACGAGAAAACCAATATCATCACCGAGTATCACACGCACGACACCGACACCGGCTCACCCGAAGTGCAGATTGCGCTGTTGACCACCCGCATCAACCAACTGACGGAACATCTCAATACGCACAAGCACGATCAGACTTCGCGGCAAGGGCTGCTGCGCATGGTCGGTCAACGCCGCCGTCAGCTGGCCTATCTGGCCCGCACGAACCCGACCAGCTATAAGGCGATTCTGCAACGTCTGGGCCTGCGCAAGTAAAGTTTTCGATGGGGTCGTCCCACCAGAAGACGGGGATTGTTTCATTCCACCACGCCGTATCCTGTGCGAAGCGCCGGGTACGACGTGGCGAAAGACGGGGACTGTTACGCCACAATTCGATGCGAGTAGATGCCGTGGTTCAGCCATCTACTCGCATTGCGTTTTGTGCCGGAGGAGGTATCCGCACTGCTAAGAGTCCGTTAAAAAATAACTTCCAAGTTTTGCTCGTGCTCCGCTGCGCGTGGTCACATCCGGCAGCTGGATGTACCATCCAGCCGGAGCACAGCGGAATTTATTCTTTGCCAAGCACTAACTAACTCGATCGACTGAATCATTACCCTGCGTGAGTCGGAGAGCAGGTATTGGAGCGAGAAATTAACAATGATCAATGATCAATGATCAATGATCAATGGACGTGTGCCGTTGAACATTGAAAATTGAACATTGCTAATTGTTCATTGTTTGCTCCAGTCCCTGACCTCCACCGCGCCCTATCTTTATCAAGACCATTGGAGGTCAATTCATGAAAGAAGCACAACGATTTTCGACAACCGTCGGTCGTGATACCATCACGATCGAAACCGGCAAACTGGCCGGCCAGGCCAACGGCGCGGTGACGGTGCGCCTGGGCGACACCATTATCCTGACCACGGCCACCATGGCCCGCACGCCGCGTGAAGGCATCGACTTTTTCCCGCTGAGCGTGGAATACGAAGAGCGACTCTACGCCGCAGGCCGCATTCCCGGTTCATTCTTCCGGCGCGAAGGCCGGCCCGGCGAAGCCAGCATTCTGATCTGCCGCCTGACCGATCGGCCTCTGCGCCCCTTGTTCCCCGCTGATTTTCGCAATGATGTGCAAGTGGTCATCACTTCGCTGTCGTCCGACGGCGAACATCAGATCGACATTCTCGCCATCAATGGCGCGTCGGCGGCGCTGACCATCAGCGACATCCCGTTCCATGGTCCGGTCGGCGCAGTGCGCGTGGGCTACATCGACGGCGCACTGCTGGCGAATCCCACCGCGACTGAGATGGATCGCAGCACGCTCGATCTGCGCATTGCCGGCACCCAAGAAGCCATCCTCATGGTCGAGTGTGGCGCGAACGAGATTCCCGAAGCCCTGATGGTGGAAGCGTTGGACTTCGGCCACAAGGCGCTGCAGCCGATGATCGATCTGCAGAACCAGATGCGTGAAGCGTTGGGCAAGCCGAAGAATGAAACCTATCCCAAGTTCCTCGTGTCGGAAGAGAAGGTCAACGCGGTGCGCGCGCAAGTGGGCGTCCGCCTCGCCGACATCTTCGAAAAGGGTGGCCTGAAGGCCGATGTCTATGGCGCGCTCGACAAGCTGCAAGACGCAGTCGTCGAGGCGTTGAAGGATACGGTCGATGCCAAGACGATCGGCGCAGTCATCCACGATCTGGAAGCCGAAGTCGTGCGGTCGCGCATTCTCGATCGGGGTGTGCGCCCCGACGGCCGCGGCCTGACGCAAATCCGCCCGCTGGATGCCGAAGTCGATCTCAGCCCGCGCGCGCATGGCTCGGGCCTGTTCACGCGCGGCGAAACACAGGTGTTGAGCATCGCCACGCTGGGCACGCTGAAGGACAAGCAGGAGCTGGACGGCCTCGACGTCGACGACTCTAAGCGCTATCTGCATCACTACAACTTCCCGCCCTACTCGACGGGTGAAGCCAAGCCGATGCGCGGCTCATCGCGCCGCGAGATTGGTCACGGAGCGCTCGCTGAGCGCGCGTTGATCCCGGTGCTGCCCACCGAGCAGGAATTCCCCTACACCATCCGCGTGGTCAGCGAAGTCATGTCGTCCAACGGCTCGACCTCGATGGCGTCCGTGTGCGGTTCGACGCTCTCGCTGATGGATGCGGGCGTGCCGATCACAGCGCCGGTGGCCGGCATCGCGATGGGCTTGATCAGCGACGGCAGTCGCTTCGCTATCCTTACCGACATTCAAGGCATGGAAGATCACCTGGGTGACATGGACTTCAAGGTCGCCGGAACTTCCAAGGGTATCACCGCCCTGCAGATGGATATCAAGATCAAGGGTCTCTCCAAAGAGATCATGGAAAAGGCTTTGGCGCAAGCCAATGTTGCGCGCATGACGATCCTGGAAGTGATCAAGAGCGCGATCGCCGAGCCGCGCCCCGAGTTGAAGGAACATGCGCCGCGCATCACGACGGTGCACATCAATCCCGAGAAGATTGGCGCCCTCATCGGCCCCGGCGGCAAGAACGTGCGCGGCATTCAGGACGACACCGGCGCTGTCATCGACATTCATGAAGACGGCACGGTCTACATCGCCGCGACGAATGGTGCGATGGCCGAAGCGGCGCGCGCGCGCGTCGAAGGTCTGACGGAGAGCGTGGAGATCGGCAAGATCTACACCGGCAAGGTCGTGCGCATCACCGACTTCGGCGCGTTTGTGGAGATTCTGCCCGGCACCGATGGTATGGTGCACATCAGCCAGCTGGCCGACTATCGCGCTCCCACCGTCGAGTCGGTGGTGAAGATGGGCGATGAAGTGATGGTGATGGTGACCGACATTGATGCGGGTGGCAAGATTCGCCTAAGCCGGCGCGCCGTGCTGGAAGGCCTGACGCCTGAACAAGCCCGCGAGATGGACAAGCCCCGATCGAGCAGTGGCGGCGATCGGCCGCGCTCCGGCGGTGGCGATCGACACGGTGGCGGAGATCGTCGCAGTAGTGGCGGCGGCAATCGACGCTAAACTCTCAACCTCTCGCAGGCACAAGCCGGCGAGAGGTTTTCTTTTCTGGTATGATTCTAACGAGTAATGAGTAACAAGTAATGCGTAAGTTACTCGTTACTCATTACTCGTTACTTGTGTGAAATGTCATGTTCCTTGATTCCCTATCATTCCGCCCCATCCAACCCGCCGACAAAGATCGCATCATCGCGTTTACGTTCAATACGTGGGGCGACAATGAAGACGATTACATCAAAGATGTCTTCGACGATTGGTTAGCTGATCCTCGCGGCGAGTTCACAGCCGCTGTGATCGATGATCGCGTTGTCGGCATTGCCAAGCTCACCGACATGGGCGACGACGAATGGTGGTTCGAGGGCCTGCGGATCGATCCGGCTTATCGGCGGCAGGGCATCGCGTCGGAGTTTAATCGGTATCACGTCGATCTGGCCAGGCGGCTGGGCGGCAAAGTGATTCGTTACATGACGGGCGGAAGCAATGTGGGCAGCCAGGCCATCGGCGCGCGAGCGGGGTTTGATCATATCATCACGTATGCCGCGTATCTGGCTGACGCTTCACTAGAGTTTGCGTTGCCAGTGCAGTTGACGATCGAAGATGCGCCCACTTTGTTGCGCTGGGTCGATTCGCCGTTGATGCGCTATCTGCACGGAGTCTATCGGGCCGCGTGGTCGGCCAAAACTTTGACGGAGGCCGAGGTTCGTCGGGCGCTTGAATCGCAACTGATCTACGGCCTGAAGGACGAAGCGGGGCACATCGCCGCGTGGGCCTTATTGCGTGAAGAAGATAAAGAGGATACCGAAGACGGCGATCGAAAACGCTTGCGTGTCGATCACTTCGATGGTGAGCCGAATGCCGTGACGGAACTGGGCAAGCGCATGCGCGCCCTGGCCGCGACGCAACAGCGGATGGTGGTCAGTGCCGGCATCAGCGATTATCCGCCGTTGGTTCAGGCGCTGGTGAAGGCGGGTTACACGTTGAACCCGGATCAGTTTAGTTTGTGGGTGTTGGAGTTGAAGCTGATGAGTGACGAGTGATGAGTGAAGTGCCAATAAGCGGTAGCCGCTTTTCACTCGTTTCTGGCAACTACTCAGCCAGAACGCCGGACTGTGCAAGGTCATTCCCGCGAAGGCGGGACCTACGGCAGCCGCCGACAGTGGATTCCCGCCTTCGCGGGAATGACGGCTGAGTAGTAACCGTTTCTGTCTGAAGTCAGATCATGCCCAAGAAGAAACAACCGCCCCTCACCACACCGCAGCAAGTCGAGGCCGAACGCGAGCAGCGCGTGGCGGCGCGCGATCGCATCGATTATTCGTATGCCGTCTTTTGGACGAAGCACGCGCGTCTGTGGGATAAAGCCAAATGCGTTGCAGTGGCGCAGCAATTAACGGCGTTGATCGGTTCGTCGGACTTTGACGCCAACTTTTATCAGCGCACTTACACGCTGGAAAATGTCGAAGGTACGCATTCCGGCGCGAGTTTGCTGGCGCTGCAAAAAGTGTTGGACGCGTTACGTGGCGAGTAATATGTCGCTTATGATTTTTGATCTTGGAAGCCAGAATCTGCTCATAACTATTGCCCTGGTTGCCATGACCTTAGCACTTGCACTATTGGGGTGCCTCTTGTTGGGTGGAAAAGCACAGCGTGCTCGCACCTCTGCTGCAGCTTTAATGTTTTTAGAAATTATCCCGTTGTATTTAGTCACTACCTTCGTGGCTTTGAATTATTACGGGCTTCTATTCGCAGACGCTCTCTTCGATCTCGTAATGTTAGTGTGCTGTTTGATTACGGTTTGTTCGAGCTGGATGGAATGGCTCTCGCCGCCACCTCAGTGGAAGACGCGCTCCTATCGTGAGCAGTCGATATTTTCGGGAGTTTGTCTTACGATAGCGGGTATTGTATTAGCATTTTTTACTCTACCACCAGCGATATCTATCATATCGGATATGGCCCGGGGGCCATCTTTTGAGACGGGAGTTGTGGAGCAATTGACTTTGCGGCAGACAGGTGGCGCTGTTGCAGGTGGTGACTTCGTTGTGCAAGGTGTTTCTTATTTTACGGCAGATTTACCTTGGTACCACACGCTCTCAATCGGGCACTCAGTCAGATTTGCTTATGGCCCCACTAGTCACTATGGATTTCCTGCTGATCAGATGATACTAAACCCCCTGGGCATGGCTTTTCCGGTGCTGGTATTTGGATTTATTTTGCTGGTCTTTAGTGCCGGTTATCATATCCTTCGGCCTTCCGGCCAGTCTACTGGACAGAGCCACAGCGAGGAGCGCAACCAGTTTGAACAGATCATCGATAGTGTAGCTGAATACCGCGAGACCAAGGGAGCGGGCTTTCTCATTTTGCTAATGATTGTGCCACTCCTGTTTCTTGGATTATTTCTACTGATACTCATTTCCAAGTAGTCGAAGAACACACCGTGCACTGGCAAGATATGGTCGTCTTTACAACTATGCTATGATTTATTACGCCTGATTCAACCGGTGAATTCATGTCCGAAGCCGATACCGTTCAAAACATTCCTACTCCGCGCACGCGCGAAAGTCTGGCGTCCGATCTGCGCGCATTGGGCCTCCACTCCGGTATGGTTGTGATCGTTCATTCGTCGTTGAGTGCGATCGGGTGGGTGAGCGGCGGATCGGTGGCAGTGGTGCAAGCTTTGATAGATGTGCTCACGCCGACCGGCACGCTCGCCATGCCCACGCACACCGGCGATTTGTCTGATCCTTCATTCTGGCAGAATCCGCCGGTGCCGGAAGCGTGGTGGGACATCATCCGCGACACGATGCCGGCTTTCGAACCGGAGGTCACTCCAACACGTGGCATGGGCCGCATCGTCGAAACCTTTCGCACGTGGCCCGGCGTGCGGCGCAGTTCACATCCGCAGGTGTCGTTTGCGGCCTGGGGCCAACATGCGGAGTTCATCACGGCTCAGCACAGTTTAGATGATTCGTTAGGCGAGCAATCGCCTCTGGCGCGGATCTACGATCGGGATGGCCTGGTGCTGTTGCTGGGGGCCCCTTACGGGAACAACACCTCATTCCATCTAGGTGAATATCGGGCGGGCGGGGGACGACGGATTGCGCAGGGCGCGCCAATCATCGAGAACGGCCAGCGTGTGTGGAAGATCATCAATGATATTGATTGGGATGCCGAGTGCTTTGAAGCGCTCGGTGCGGATTTTGAGCGCGCCTGTGCTATCAAAGTAGGGCAGGTGGGTTCGGCCACGACACGCTTATTTGCGCAGCGCGCGGCGGTTGATTTTGCCGCCAAGTGGATCGGGGAAAAACGATCGGTCACACGAGGATAGCGCATTTGTCTTAAATCGCCGCACCGACTATAATTCGACGCGCATCCGGCGCGTTACCGGCTCCTTTTCAGATCGCCGTCATCAGGCGGTGTTTTTTTGCAGTGGGCCGGTCAAAATCTTGTTTCAGTTCGTTTCATGTTGTCGCATCAGGCTTAGCGGGAGCTGTTACTGATGAAAAAGATTCTAATCGTCGACGATGATCCCGATATTGCCAAATTGCTTAGCGTGGCTTTGCGCGAAGCAGGCTACAATCCCCTCACGGCCTCTTCCGCCATCGAAGGGCTGCGCACGCTGTTTAACGAGCGCCCCAATTTGATCTTGTTGGACGTGATGATGGCCGGCATGGACGGCTGGGAAATGGCGGCGCGGGTGCGCGAATTATCCGACGTGCCGCTAATCATGGTGACGGCCAAAGACAGCGAAGTGGACAAGCTGCGCGGCTTCAACCTGGGCATCGACGATTACGTGACCAAGCCGTTTAGCCTGATGGAACTTGCCGCCCGGGTAGAAGCCGTGCTCAATCGGGCGGAGAAAGCACGCCAGGCCAGCACGCAGCGTTATTACGTCTTCGGCGAGCTGGTGGTCGATCTCGATCGACGGCAGGTCATGCGCGGCGATAAACAGATCGATCTGACTCCCACCGAATTTCGTTTGTTGCAATGCCTGGTTGAAAATGCCAACACGGCGGTCTCTGAAGCGCGCCTGCGTGAGACGGTGTGGGGGGCGTTGCGTGGCGTGGATAGCGGCTACGTGCGACGCTACATTTGGTTTTTGCGGCGCAAACTGGAACCCGATCCCGGCCATCCGCAGTTGATTCGAACCGTGCGAAATTACGGTTATCGCCTGGAAACGGGACAACCGTAACCCCGAGCGGTTTACGCCAGCAACCTCCCGGAGGTATTCATCCTCCGGGAGGTTGTTGATTTACACCAGATATTTTCTGAACCACGCCAACGACTTCTGCCAGGCGTCTTGCGCGGCGGTTGCATTATAAATCTGCGGACGGGTGTCGTTGAAGAAAGCGTGCTGCGTGTCGGGGTAGAGGTGTACTTCGTGGGGCACGCCATGCTTTTCCATTTCATCTGCGAAGGCCTGCACGGCTTCTACGGGAATGCCATGATCGTGTTCGGCATACAGCCCCAGCACTGGGACTTTCAGCTTGGCCGTGTCGCCCGCCGTCAGCGGTCGCCCGTAGAACGCAATCGCCGCGCCGATCAGATCGCTGTGATAGGCCGCCGTCGACAGCGACAAGCCGCCGCCCATGCACCAGCCCACTGTCCCGATCTTTTTGGGCATGACCGCGTCCAACTTTTTCAGGTAACGTGCGGCGGCCGCGATCTCTTGCACGGCCCGCTGCGCATCTAGCGCCATCGCCAATTTGCGCGCTTCGTCGGGTTCAGCGGCGGCCTGACCGTGATACAGATCAGGCGCTAAGGCGACGAAGCCTTCGCGTGCAAAGCGTTCGGCCACGTCTTTGATGTGCGGTACCAGGCCCCACCATTCTTGAATCACCACAATGCCTGGATGAGGTTGATCATCATCCGGTTGAGCCAGATACCCCGGCGCGCTATGCGCGTTGATAGGAAATTCGATCATGTGAGTCGTAATGGATGTCATGGATTCTCCTTAATTACAAAGACAGTGAGTGAAGCCCATTCACGTATTAGCTTTTCTGAGATCGCATGCGTCGTAACATTCGCCTGACGATCCAGATCAGCAACACTAACGGCAGGCCGACCACCACGATCCAAATCAGCACATCTCCCAGGAAACGCGCCGCGGATCCCAGAAAGCTGACGGCTCGTTCCAGGGTTGCGCCGGGCAGCCACGCCTCAACCGGAGACGGCGCTGCCACCGGATTCAACGCCACGTTAATCGTCGAATACGCCACGCGGTTCTTCAGATATTCCATTCGTCCGGTGATTTGTTCGATCTGTTCCTGCAACTGTCCTAACTCGGTGTTGACGTGCAGTGATTCGTCCACCGTTTGCGCTTTGTCCAGCAAGGCTTGCGTGCGGGTCGCCGTTGCCTGCAGGCCTTTTAAGCGTCCTTCCAAATCCACATATTCTTCGGTGACATCTTCACCTACCGACGATTCACGTATGACCTGCGCGGCCAATCCCTTCAACCTATCCATCACCGGCTGAAACTGCAGCGCGGGAATTCGCAGCTCGGCGCTGGCTGATCGGGTTGCGCCGTCTGACCCGGCTTCAGATTTTGCCACATAGCCGCCGACCTCAGCCGCAATCGTCTTCACTTGCGCCAGAGTTTGGTCCACTTCATTTACCCGCAGCTGCAGATCGCCGTTCATGACGATCATCTGCTCGCGTCCGGTTTGAGCGATGACGACGGGATCGATGGTCGAACTCGCCGAATAGGTCGCCGCCGTATTATCAGTGGTTCCATCTCCGGATATTGCGGGTGGCAGTCCCTGAATTCTGACCGTGCGATAGCGCTCGACGATCAGCTCCTGGCTGGAATGCAGCCGAATCGGCCCCATTCCATTTCCCAGGAATGCGCCGACACGATAATCCGTTCCTACATCGACCAGCACTTTATCCCCTGGACCACCGGCATCTTCGCGCGGGATACATTGCCCGGTCACTGTGTCATAGGCAAAGCCCTGCCGTGAACTGCACACCGTGACCCGGCTGGAGTTGGGCTGATTCTTCAGGTCGTTGGTCGAATCTGACAGAATACCGGCGGCTGCGGCTAGCGCAATATCTTTAATGGTATAGAGGCGAGCTTGATCCTCAGCGTCTTCCCTGACGGCTTGGTCGGAACTAGCGCAGGGTAAATTGTAGGGCGGGGCGCAGTATTTCTGATCGTAAACGCCCGTCACCGCATAACGGGCCGCTTCCTGCGCTGCACGATCGACGGCCAGCTGCACCGTGACAAGCCGCACAACTTCGAACGTGATCAGCGCGAGTACAATCAACACTGCGACGACTAACCATGGACGGCGAAACCGGGGCAAACGAGCTAGCATGATCAATCTCCTGATAACCTCGTAGATTCTGCTTGAGCCTAATACGCCCCCTCGCCCGATACCATCTTCGGAAGCGTCCGCAGCAGAATTTTGAAGTCCAGCGCCGGCGACCAATTCTCGATGTAGTAAATGTCCAGCAAGCACTGTTCGTCAAAACTCAACTGGCTGCGGCCCGACACTTGCGCCAGGCCCGTCAGACCGGGCGGTGCTTCCAACACCTGCTTCTGCCAGATCTGATATTGCGCCACTTCCAGCGAGGTGTGCGGCCGCGGCCCGACCAGGCTCATCTCGCCGCGCAGCACATTGAACAGCTGCGGCAGTTCATCCAGACTCGACCGGCGCATGAAGCGGCCCATGCGCGTAATGCGCGGATCCTCGCGCATCTTGAACAGCGGGCCGTTCATCTCGTTCAGATCGAGCAGCTTCACCTTCTCCTCGTCCGCGCCTTCGCGCATGGAGCGGAACTTGTACACGACAAATTCCTGGCCGTGCATCCCCACGCGTTTCTGCCGGAAAATAATCGGCCCCGGCGAATCCAACTTGATAGCCAACGTCAGCAGCGCCATAAGGGGCGACATGATGATCGTGATCAGGCTGCCGAGGATCACGTCCATGGCGCGCTTGACGAATAAGTTCGCGCCGCGAATGGCGGCCGGCCGCAACCCGATGAGCGGCACGCCCCCCAGGTCTTCCACGTCNNCAGCGCCACCACCACTTCGTCGATGTTCTGCTCGGCCACGATCTGCGGCAGACGTTGTGTGCCTTCGATCGCCGGCACCGGACCAATCGTCAAAGTCGTGCTATCGACTTGATCGTCGACCAACGCGGCGATTTGATAGCCGAATTCAGGCTGGGCCATCACGGTACGGATCACGGTGCGGCCCACCTCGCCCGCTCCCACGATCAGCACGCGNNAAGATGAGGTCGTACAAAAAGATCAAACGCGAATAGAAGAACGGCTGATAAATGAAGGTGATGCAGATCATGATCAGCATGGCTATCATCGTGCTGCGGACCAGGCGCGACATCTGATCGATCCACAACCCCAGCCGGCGCGGCACATACACCGTGTCAAACTTGTAGGCGGCAATCAACAAGATCGTCAGCACCAGGAGGAAAGGGAAATACACATCGATCGGGTTGTCGAACTCCGGCTCGACGGGGCGGAAGAGCTGCAAGCGATAGCGGGCGGCATAGGCCAACAGAAACGCGGCAATGATCAATAACACATCGCTGAGAATCACCGCTGGAATAAGCCAACGTGGATATTTGGACGTCATAGTCATGCGAAAAATTCAACGCTCACGGTTTAATGGCCGACCGTCGATCGGGTAAATTGCATGACTCCGATGAAGACGACGATCACGCCGACGAGCAGCGTGAGTAGATTGAGCGCTATCCAGATCCAAAGATTGGGCGGCCCCGCATAGTGCGAGCGATACAGCAAGTCCAGCAGATGGGCCGCCGGGCGTGAGCAAATGAACAACCCCAGCATCACGCCGACTACACCTTCGCCCCAGTCGATCGTAGTAAATGCTGGCCGGGAGTAAATAATACCACTGTAGATCACGGCCACCAGGATTAAGCCCAGTAGCATCACGATCGACAGCGAGCGGCGCTTCATCGCTTCATTTCCCCGCTTGGCGAAAAGTTGGCACTAGAGCGAATTCCAGTTTAGTTTACGACATTGGATGCTTCGCGAAGGCTTTAGCCGGTTGGCTGGTGTGGGGCGGATCCGGCTAAAGCCTTGAGTCCAAACGAGACCGTAAATCAACTTGGAAATCGCATTCGTCGATAAGTGTTCATGGTTTGCCGGGCGGTCTCCAGCCACGTAAACCGGGCGGCCTGTCGTCGGCCTCGATCGGCCAACTCGACCCGATAGGCCGCATCGTTCCACACGCGCATTAGCGCCGCAGCCCAACCACTCACATCCTCCGGCGCGATCAACAACCCAGCATGGCCGACCACTTCCGGCAGCGAAGCCGCATTCGAAACGATCACGGGCGTGCCGCACGCCATCGCTTCCAACGGCGGCAGACCAAAGCCTTCATAGATCGACGGATACACAAACGCGGTGGCCGCAGCATACCACAGGGCTTTGTCTTCCGCCGCCACGTACCCTGGCAGCACGATGCTGTCTTTCACGCCCGAGGCATCGATCGCCGCAAATAGATCGTCGGCCAACCAGCCCACGCCGCCGGCTAAGATCAGCGCAGCTTCAGGGCACGTTTGCTTCAGCTGCGTAAACGCGCGCACCAGGGTGATCAAGTTCTTGCGCGGTTCCAGTGTCCCCAGAAACAGCAGAAATTTTTCCGGCAGATTTTTGGCGCGCCGGAAGTCCTCTACCCGATCGGGCAGTGGCGGCTTCATCGTTTCGTCGACGCCCGGATAAGCCACGTCGATGCGATCGAGTGGCACGTTGTAGAGGCGGTGCACATCGCGCCGGGTGCAGTCCGAAATCGTGATAAGGCGCTGCGCGCGGCGCACCGATAGGCGGGTGCCCGCGCGCAAGTACGTTTGATTGAAGCCGCGAAAGAACTGTGGAAACAGCGCGAAACTCAAGTCGTAGATCGTGATCACCGTTGGGGCCGGGCGCACGATCGGCGCGACAAAAGCCGTGGCATGCAGCACATCGGCCTGCACACGTCGCACCGCGGAGGGCAAGGCCAATTGCTCCCACAAAATGCGCTGGGCGGGTCGATCGGTTTTCCAGCGTGGTGACTCAACCCTGATCGATCGATCCAATCCGGCCGGCGGATGCGCGGCAAACAGCGTCAACTGCACCGCCGGATCGATCTCTGGCAAGTGCCGCAAGGTCTGTGCGATGTAGGTGTGAATTCCGGCGCTGCGATAACTGCCCTGGCCGGGCGGCGCGAGCAGCGGCGCACTGATTGCAACGTGTAACGCAGTAGACATCATGCGGCGATTATACCAAGAGTAAAACGTAATGCGTAAAACGTAACAGGGAATGTAACGTCGGCCAAGAAGCCGGGTTTCCGTTCTTCACGCATCACGCATCACATTGCAATAGACCTCATACGTCTTCTGCGCGATCTGCGCTTGCGTGAAATGATCCAGCACGCGCTGTCGTCCGCGCTGCGCCAGATCGCGCCGCAAGGTTGCATCATCATGCAGGCGTTGCAATTGAGCTCGCAGAGCGGCCACATCGCCTTCGGGGAAGATCAAGCCCGCCTCGCCGATGACATTGGGAATCTCGCCGCAGGTCGAACCGACGACAGGCACACCGCAGGCCATCGCATCGACTAACACACGCCCGAATTGTTCCTTCCAGTTAGGCCGGCTGCACGAAGGCAGCACCAACACGTCGATGGAGTGATAGTAGTTGATGATCTGTGCGGACGGCATCCAGGGGAGAAACCTGACCCGATCGGCCAGCTTGAGATGTTGGGTCAGCTCAGCTAAGCGGGCTTGTTCCGGGCCGCTGCCTACTAGATCGGCGCGCCAATCACCACTTAAGCCGGATAAAGCCTTCAGCAGCACATCGATACCCTTCTCTTCGACAAAGCGACCGGCATAGCCAATGACAAAGTCCGAAGAAACCGGGGTTCTTCCATTTGGAAGCAGAGACGTTTCAGACGTAGAGCCCCGGTCTCTCTCATCCAACGGCTTGAAGATGTCCGGCTCCACGCCCACCTGCGGAATGATCGTCAGCGGGCCGCGATAGCCTTTGGCGCGCCACACGTGTTCGGAATCGCGATTGCCGACGATGCCGGCGGCGGCGTGTTTCAAGACGTAGCGCTCGAACCAGCGAAACGGCGGAGGGTAAGTGCGGTTGAGATTCTGCCAACTGAAGAAGACGGTGCGCGCCTTGATCGCGCAAGCTGATCGCTGTGCCAAAAACGTGGCGAGGTTGTAAGGCTCTTCGTCGATGTGCACCAGATCGGGCTTGAGCTGCTTCAACAATCGATTAAACTGCGGATAGTAATGCAGATGAAAATTGCCGTTGAAGCGGATGGGCGTGACGATGAATTGATAACCTTCAGCGGGCGTCGGCTCTAAGGGCAGCTCGCCGCGTTCGTCGCGCCAGCTGGGCGGCACCACGGCGATGAGATCCAGGTCTGGGTGCGCCGCCAGCTGTTTGAGTTTGCTGTGATAAGCGCCGACGACTAACGCTTTGGAAAGGATGACAACACGCAAGGGGATTTCTGATTTCTGATTTTAGATTTGGGATGGGACATCCGCGCGAATTATAGCACGGCCATTTTGCTTTCCTTGTTTTGACAGCCCTATCGGTTGTTGTTATAGTAAGCCCATGCGTAAATTTTTGAAAGAATGGGGACCGATTCTGGCATTGATGTTAATTGCCGGAGCCTTGCGGTTCTATGAACTGGGCACATGGCCGCCCGGCCTGTATCACGACGAAGCATACAACGGCCTCGATGCTTTGCGGGTGCTGGCCGGTGATCGGCCGTTGTACTTTGCGGCCAATCACGGGCGCGAGCCGCTCTTCATTTATTTGGTGTCGTTAAGCGTGGGTTGGTTGGGGCGCAGTGTGTATGCGGTGCGCTTTCCATCCGCCATCATCGGCACGTTGCTGATTCCTGCTGCTTACTGGATGGCGCGCGAGTTATTCGGACGGCGCGTGGGGGTGTTGACGGCTGCTCTCGTGGCGATCACGTTGTGGCCGCTGCACTTGAGTCTGATCAGTTTTCGCGCCGGGTCGCTGCCGTTGTTCATCGCACTGTCGATCGGCGCCGGTGTGCACGCGTATCGATCGGGCCGCGCGTGGCACTGGGTCGTCGCGGGTATTCTCTACGGCCTGTCGTTCTACACTTACCTCGCCAGCCGCTTCACGCCCATCGCGCTGGTGTTGCTGCTGGTGCTGACTTTGATCACGCGACGCAACCAGCGTCTGTGGCGCAACCTCGCCATCTTTGCCGTGACCGTCGCGATTGCGTCAGCGCCGTTGATCGTCACGGCGCTGACGCAATGGGACGTGGTGATGGGCCGCCCGGGTGATCTGTCGATCTTCAACCCGGCGATCAATCACGGCGACCCGCTCGGCACTCTCGTGCGCAGCACGGCCAATGCGGCGGGCATGTTCTTCTGGCGCGGCGATCGGATTCCGCGCCACAACGTTCCCTACCGACCGGTCTTCGATCCGATCCTGGTGATCTTCTTTGCCCTGGGACTGATCCGGTTGATCATCGCTGCGTTAGGGCCAACTCCACCATCGCAAAAGCCGCTTCCGGATTTTCTACAGCCCGGCCCCGATATGCGCTATCCGCCGCGCTTGAAGTCACTATCCAAACTAGCCAGCCTCTTCGTGTTGATCTGGATTCCGGTGATGCTGCTGCCGACGATCCTGGCGGAAGACTCGCCGCATTTCTTGCGCGCGGTGGGCGTGCTGCCCGTGGCCTTGATCGTTCCAGCGATCGGCCTCAACACGCTCGGGCGGTGGTTGGCGGCGCGCGGCGCGCGGGTCTTGAGCTATGTGGTTATCGCCGGCGTGTTGATCGTTTCCGGCGCGTGGACGGTGCGTGATTACAGTCGCTATGCCGTCGATGCAGAAACAGATTACGCCTTTGAAGACGCGGGAGTGCAGTTGGCTCAGCAAGCGCGCGGCGATCTACAAGCCGGGTATCGCATCTACGTAGCCGAGCGCTTTGCGCGCGATTGGACGAGTGTGCCCTTCTTGATCGGCGGCGCGTATACATCGATCCCTGATGGGCAGCTGCCTCACATCGATACGACCCAACCGGCGACGCTGTTCTTGTGGCCGTATGAAGATTGGTCGCAAGTGCTGAAAGGGCAGTCGCAGCCGCTGCGCATCAAGGTGCTGGCCGGGCCACCGGCGAAAGGCGATCTTGATTCTCAGCCGCATGTGGGTTATCTGGCCGTGCAGCTGGAACCGATCGATGGCGCGACAGCGCCACCCGAAGCGCAATTTGAGAACGGTCTGAAATTGTTGGGCCATTCGGTGGAAGCCGCAGATAACGAACACTGGCGCTTGCGGACGTTGTGGCGGATTGATCGACCGATCGACGCCGCTGAGACTTTCTTCGTGCACTTGCGTGCGGCGAATCAGGTGCTCGCTGCGAAAGACGGCGACAGCGGCGACGGGTTCTATCCGCTGAAGCTGTGGCGACCCGGCGACGTGATCATCGACGAGCGCCTCATCGACGTGCCGCCCCAGGCCGATCGGGGGCAGCTGCTGATCGAGTTGGGGGTGTACGATCGGGTTACGGCGCAGCGCGTGAAGGTGATCGACTCCGCGTCCCCCGTAATCGATCAGGCCATTTTGTTGGGCGGGCCAACCGGCGGGCCGAATGCCATTGGGCCTTAGGCTTAAGGGTGAGGGAGTAAATCGGGTATACTTGGCGCGTGGAAACTTTTGGGTTAGGGCAGAAAATGCAGCATAAAAGATGGATCGTGCTGGGACTGATCGCCGTGGCGGTGTTGGCTTTATGGCCCATGCAGGCGCAGGCCTCCCCGCAGCGGGCGGGCAATCTCATTGCGAACCCCGGCTTTGAAGGAGCCTTTACAGCGCAAGACAGCAAGACCAGCGTGGGGCAGGGGTGGACGGCGTGGTGGACACCCCGACCGGCCACCGCGCCCGATTGGTCATATAACCATCCCGACTTCATCGCGAGCGCCGGGTGCGGCAGTGTGTGCGATCATCGCATTCACAGCGGCGGTAACGCACAGCGCATCTTTCAATACTTTGGCACCTACCAGGCCGGGTTGTATCAAAAGGTCAATGTGACGCCGGGTGCGGATGTGCGCTTAACGGCTTACGGGCAAAGTTGGTCGTCGCAAACGGAACAGCCGCAGAATGTTTCTAATAACGGCACACATATGCACTTGAAGGTGGGCATCGATCCGCAGGGTGGCACGAATCCGCTCGATCCGCGCGTGGTGTGGTCGGGTGAGGCCGACGCGCTGGATTCGTGGCAGTCCTTCGAGGTTTTTGCGCGTGCGGCCGGTTCGCAGGTAACGGTGTTCCTCTACTCTGCCCCGGATGATGCGCGTCGCAAGAATGAGACTTACTGGGATGATGTTTCGCTGGAAATCCTGGGTGGGGAATTGGCGGCTACCGCGCAAGCGACCTATCCGACGGCGACACCCGCTCCAGTGGCCGTAGTGCCCACCGCGGTCAGTGTGGCCTTGGGGCAAAATTTACTGGTGGACGGCAGCTTTGAAGGACCGCTATATATTCCCTGTACGGCCGCCGATGCGCCGCCGTGGCAGCACATCTCGTGTGAAGGATTAGACCTGCACAAGGTGGAGGGCAAGCGGGAGTATATTCGTTGGGATACCGTGCAGGTGCCGATCGGTTGGAAAGCATGGTGGTTGACGCCTAACACAGATCACGGCTCGTCTGATTTCTACCAGAATCATCCCAACAACTGCTATGCTGATGCGCCGGAAGGCTGCGTGGCCTGGCACAATCCGGAATTCCGCGACACCAAGAAGATCGCGTTAGGGCCGACCCGCATTCATTCCGGTGTGAATTCGATCAAGTATTTCACGTTCTGGAGTGTGCATCAGGCAGGCTTGATGCAGACGGTGGCTGTGCCGGCCGGCAGCACGGTGCGCTTTGGCGCGTGGATGCATGCGTGGTCGTCTAATCAAGACGGGCGCGAGGAGTTCCCCGATTCCTATTTGTCTGCCGGGCAAAGCAGTATGCATTTTAAGGTAGGGATCGATCCGTGCGGCGGTGAAAATCCGTTCAGCCCCAGTGTGGTGTGGGGGCCTGAGCATGAGTCATACGATCAATACAGCTATTTCGAAGTGCGCACTACAGCGCAGTGTGACAAGGTCACCGTCTTCACACACAGTATGCCGGAAAAGGCGATGAAGCACAACGATGTGTATGTGGACGATGCGGAGCTGGTTGTGATCGATGCGTCAGGCGTGGTGATTCCTCAGCCCCAGCCACAGGCACAGCCTCAACCTGCTTCGCCCTCTGCCGGGCAACCGGCGGTGGTGAATTCGGCCCCGGCCCCGACCGCTTTGCCGCGGCCCGATGGAGCGCAGGTGCACGTGGTGAAAGCGGGCGATACGATCTTTGGCCTGTCACTGCAATACCAGGTGCCGATGGATCAGATTTTGCAGCAGAACGGTTTGACGAAGGATTCATTGATTCACATTGGGCAAGAGCTGGTGATTGCGGGAGCGACGGTCACGACGCCGACGCCTGCCCCTGCCGCGGCCGGGTCGCAGCCTGCGGCGCCAACGGCGACGTCTCTGCCTGCAACCGCGGTCGCGCTGAAAGAGCCTTCGGGCAAGACGCAGCTGTGTGTGCGCGCGTTTAACGATGCCAACGCCGACGGGGTGATGAACAGCGCGGAAGATTTGTTGAAGGACACACTCTTTACGATTTCAAATGAGACCGGCAAAGTGGTGGTGGCCTACACATCCGATGGGCAGAGCGAGCCGCACTGCTTCACACGCCTGTCGCCGGGCAGCTATCTCATCTCGATCGAACCGGCGGCCGGCGCTCAACCCACCTCCGATGAGCGCTGGAGCGTGACGTTGGATCAGGGCACGACGGCGACGGTCAATTTTGGCAGCCGGCTCATGGACGGCCCGTCGAGTTCAGCATCGGAGAGCAGTAGCGCGATCGGGTTGGTGTTGGCCGCGATCGTGCTGGGCGGTGGCGGCGTGTTGATCTATCGCCAGCGCAGAGGGGCGCGTGTTGCGTAACCCATCTCGCCTGAAATATCTTCCGCGTTCATTGATCATGGTTCATTGTTCACTGATCATTGTTCTCAGCCTGGTTGTCGGACTTGTGCCACCGGGCCGCGTCGGTGCGCTGGGAAGCGACGCGCTGGAAAGCGACGCGCAGCAAAGTCTCAATCTGCTGAAAAACCCCAGCTTTGAAGGCGATTACGAGATTCAGTGCAGTTTCCCCGGCGGCAAGCCGTGGATTGCCGTGCCCTGCGATGGGGTTCTGCCGTCACGTCCATGGCAGACTGTTCAAGTCGCCGAAGGCTGGTCGGCGTGGTGGCAGCCCCCGAATGAGGATCGTCAGGCGAGAGACTTCTACGATACCTTCCCCAACTATTGCGGCCAGCTATCGCCCGATGATTGTGTGGCCTGGCATATGCCGGAATTTCGCGACACGCGCAGCATGCCGCAAGATCCGCCGCGCATTCGCAGCGGCGAGAATTCGCAGAAGTATTTCACGTTTTGGAGCGTGCACGAGGGCGGTGTGTATCAAGTGGTGGAAGGGCTGCGGCCCGGCACGCCGCTGCGCTTTAGCATTTACATGCAGGCCTGGTCCGCGACCAAGTTGAACGGCGTGGAACCGAATCCGCATTTGTCATTCGGGCAGACCGGTATGCACATGAAGGTCGGGATCGATCCGACGGGGGGCACCGATCCCTGGAGCAAGGATATCGTCTGGTCTACGGAAAAGGACACCTACGATAAGTTCGATCGCTATGAAGTGCAGGCCGTGGCCCGCGCCAACAAGGTGACGGTGTTCACACATACGCGCCCGGAAAACCCGATGGAGCACAACGATGTCTATCTGGACGATGCCGAATTGAGCTTTGTCGGCGGCAGCTCGCCATCGGGCCTGGTCATCAATCCGCCGCCAGCCATGGTGGCGGTAGAAGGCAAGCCGGAGGCGGCTAATGGCGGACGCATTTCGCACATCGTCAAACCCGGCGATACGTTGTTTGCGCTCGCGTTGCAGTATGGCGTGCCCGTCGATCAGATCATGGCGTTGAACGGGTTGAAGGCTGATTCACGCATCGAGATTGGCCGCGAGTTGATCATCGCGTTGCCGCCGCCCAAATCACAGCCGGAGGCCGCTTCTGCGGCGGCGCCAGGCGGAAATCCCTATCCTGGAACGGTCGAGGTTGTTGGGTCAGGACGCGGCACGCTGTGTGTGCAGGCTTTTGTCGATGAGGATGCCAACGGGTTGTGGTTGGCCAGTGAAGCGCCGCTCGCGGCAGTTGGCCTGCATGTGGCGGTGCTGAATACGCAGGGTGACATGGTGGCCGAACGGACGCTGGATGAGGCGACCGGCGAAACTTGTTTTGCCAATTTGCCGGCAACGACCTATCGGGTGCTGGCCGATCCACCGCCCGGTTACAATGCGACGTTGCAACGTCGCTGGTCGGTCTCCTTGCTCGGCGATGCGATCGTGACGATGCCCTTTGGCGTGCAAGCTGATCCGACGAACGAGAGCGGGATTCTGATCGGGGTGGCCGTGGTCGGTGTCATGGTCGTGGGTGTGGTCAGCGGCGTGGTTATCTGGCGCCGCCGCCGCGTGCGGATGTGAAGATAGCTCTGACTGAGGCCTCGTCAGTCAACCTGAAACCCCTTCACCACAAGGTCGAGGCGAAAAGGCCGCACGAGGGGAAAATGGTTTATAATTGCGCTTACTTTTTAGAAGGAGAAGCACCATGAGTTTCAAGAAATTGATTATGTGGGCGGCTGTGCTGGCGTTGCTGACTGCCGCGCTGGCCTCTGTTCCGCTTACCCTGCGGGCACAGTCGGCTAATCTGTTGCAGAATCCCGGCTTGAATCTGCCCTACGACAGTAAAGGGTATGCGAATGGCTGGGGGCATTATCGTGTAACGATTCCCAAACCTGACGATGCCTCGGCTCTGGAATACTCAAATTCGGCGGATTTCAACGCCGAAACTAATCCATCGGGCAAGTTTCCGCAGTTGATTCTGGAAGGTGATGCCGCGCAGCATGTTGGGCTGCAACAGGATCCTTGGATTGCTGGACTCAGACAAACAGTGAGTGTTCCGCCCGGTTCGCAGGTGCGCTTTTGCGCCTATTCGCGCCTGTATGCTGGCAATACTCCCTTTGGTAAAGAACCATCGGTCACAAGCCTGAACGGTCGGTCGCAAGTGGGTATATTCTTGAATGGCGACGTTAACTGGGATAATGCCGACATTGTGTGGTCAGGCACGGTCAATCCTCACGATACTTGGGTGAATATTTGTGTCACCGGCGGCCCGGTGGGCGATACGGGCAAAGTGACGGTGTTTACCAAGAACGACTACCGTGGCAGCGCCGCGGTCCATCTGGATGCCTGGTGGGATCAAGCCGAGTTGGTGATCTTAGGCGCTCAGCCTACTGTGCAGCCGACAACCCAAACTCAACCACAACCACAGGCCACGACCCCAACTCAACCGCAGGCCACTGCTCAACCGCTGCCCGGCGGCGGATTGGTGCACACGGTGGTGGCGGGTGATACGCTGTTTGCGCTGTCCCTGCAATACAATGTGCCGATCGAACAGATCTATTCTTTGAATGGGTTGAACGCGCAGTCGCTGTTATCCATCGGCCAGCAGATCATCATCAAACCGGGCACAGGCACGCAGGTTCCTGAGGCGCAACCCACTGCCGCTCCAGTTCAGCCGACCGCAGCTCCAGGTGTAGCAACTCCAGTACAGGCGACGCCGCAACCGGCGGAGACGACACCGCAAGCGCAAGCGACTGCAGCAGCGCCAACGCAAGCTGGCGAGGCCACCAACATGAGCGTGTTGTGTGTCTTTGCCTTTGAAGACGCCAATGCCGATGGGCTGCGGCAACCTGAGGAAGGTCCTGTGGCCGGCGCCAAGTTCAAAGTCGTCGATGGTCAAGGCGCGCAGGTGGCCGAGTATGTTTCGACTGATGACGCTGCGCCGCATTGCATCGACAAGCTGATGCCGGGCAGTTACAGCATTAGTGTGCAGCCGGCTCCCAACACGACGGCGACCTCGGACAAGCGCTGGGGTGTGCCGCTGACCGGCGGCTCAACCGTCAATATCAATTTCGGCAGTCGCAGCGGCGCGTCCACCAGCGGTAGCACTACCGACAATACGAGCAGCGGAAAGCCGTCCAGTGGATCGAATGTGGGCGGGATCATCGCCGGCATTGGCGGTCTCGTTTTGTTGCTGGCCGCCGGGGTCATTGGCGCGTTTGTCATCGCGCGGCGGCGCGCGTGAGTGCGATGTGGAGAGGAGTGACGATCATGCGCCTTATTCGCTGGATGAGTTTGCTGGCAATCGCCGGGGCCTGCGCCACTGGGCTGTTGGCGTTGAACTTGCCTGTCGTGCAAGCGGCGGTCCCCGTGCCACAGCAGGGCACGGGCCAGATCTGCGTGCTGGCTTTCTCCGATACCAATGGCGATGGAGTGGACACCAATCCCGATGAGCCGCTGTTGGCTGGCGTGAATTTCAAGTTGGTCAATGAGGCCGGGAAATCCCAGAATTACACCACCGATGGCAGCAGCGAGCCGTATTGCTTCGGTAATTTGGCGGTGGGCCAATACACGGTGCAAGCACGCCCGGATGCGAAGAAGGTCAAGGGCGAGGCGACGACACCCGGTCAATGGGTGGTGCCGCTGGCCAGCGGCGCGCAGTATGATATTTCCTACGGCGTGCAGGTTGGCAGTCAGCCCGCAGAAAGCGCTGCGAACAGCAGCGGGAGTGGCGGCAACATGTCTACGCTGGGGCGCATCGTCGTGTTCTTGTTAGGGGCGGCGATGTTCGGCGCGGCGGCTTTCCTGGCCTATACCATCATCAATCGCGCGCGCAGCGCCTGAGTAAAGCTGTTGGAACCGGGTTTCTTTGCGAGCCGGCAGCGACAGTTTGTTGATCCACTACGCCCAGCGCGCCGCCATCTCTCTGGTGGAGAGTGGACACGGCGAGGACACGAAGAAACACGAAGCAGACAGAAGCCGGTTTTTCAATGAGGGCTCTCGTGACGAGCGTTGATTCTCCCGCGCGATCCCGGTCAGGATTTCTAACAAGCGTCAGATCGATCAACTGGATCGGTCTGACGCTTCTTTTGTTGGCGCTGCTCGTGGCTGTTCCGCTGTGGACAGGCCCCGGTATCGTCAATACGCGCGGCGGTGGTGATAGTCCCTTCTTGTTCTTCCGTCTCCAGCAACTCATGGCGAATCTGCGCGACGGGGTTTTCCCCGCCCGCTGGATGCCCGATGCGGCGTATGGATTGGGTTATCCCTTTTTCAATTTCTACGCTTCACTGCCTTATTACTTTGCGGCGATCTTCAACTTCCTCGGTTTCGATCTCCTCACGTCGATCAAGATCGTGCAGACGCTGGGCTTCGTGTTCGCCGGTTTCGCGCTGTACGGTTGGGCGCGGCGGCACTTCACCAGCCGCTGGGCCGCCTGGCTCGCTGCGCTCGCCTACGTGTATGCCCCGTTTCATCTGGTCAACGTCTACGTGCGCGGCGATTCGCTCAGCGAGTTTTACGCCTTCATCTTCTTTCCGCTGATCCTGTGGTCGATCGATCGCCTGTTTGATTCCGCGCGCAACTGGCCGCTGCTGGCCCTGGCGTATGGCGGACTGATTCTCACGCACAATGTCTCGGCGTTGATCTTCTCGCCGTTTGTCCTGACGTGGTGCGTGGTGCGTGGTGCGTGGTTGATACGCACTACGCATCACGCACTACGCACCACTATTTTCAGCATCATCGCCGGGTTGGTACTCGCCTTCGCGCTGTCCGCTTTCTTCTGGCTGCCTGCTTTAGGCGAGGCGGCGTTGACGCAAGTGAGCGACGTGCAGACGACGGGCTACTTCAATTATTCCGAGCATTTCCGCGCGGCGAATCTCATCCAAAACTCGATCGGCTTCGACTACTCGATCGCGCCCACCACAGGTGGGACGCCTACCGCAGGTGGGACGACCGCACCCGGATCGAATTCGCCTTTTGCGATGGGCCTGGTTCAAGCGATCGGGACGGTGGCTGGCCTCGTCGTTTTGATCGGCACGTGGAAGAAAGATTCACATGGGCGTTTTCGCCTCTTCGTGTTGATCGGCCTGGCGCTGTCCACGTTCATGATTACGCCATTGTCCAAGCCGTTGTGGGACACGCTGCCGTTGCTGTCTTACACGCAGTTCCCGTGGCGCTTTTTGTCCATTCAAGCGCTGTTCACTTCATTGGCGATTGGTTATCTGGCAACTATTCTCTCGCGCCGACTGGCTGCGCCCGGCGGCTTGATCCTCGTCGCCTCGATGCTCTTCACGTTGCATCCCGATTACCTGCCCGTCCGGGCTGATGAGACTTACCCCACATGGTTGCGGCTGTATGAAACGTTCACGGGCAATATCGGCACGACCATTCGCGCCGAGTATCTACCGCGCACGATGACTCCGCGCCCGTACACGGCACCGGAATTTATTGATGTGTGGACTGTTCCACAACCGATCGTATCACGCGGCGAAGCGACCGCTACGTACATGGAACGTCACGCGATCGCGCATCGTTGGCAAGCCACTGTCACGTCAGATGTGGCCACGTTAAACTTTCAAATCACATACTGGCCCGGCTGGCAAGCCTTTATTGATGGGCAGCCGATCGAGACGCGCGCCGCACCCGATCTCGGCTATATCCAGATCGATGTGCCGCGCGGTGAACACCGTGTTGAATTCAAATTAGGCAATACGCCCATTCGCACGACGGGCGAGCTCATTTCGTTGGTTGCGTGGATCATTGTCCTGGCAGTGTGCGTACCGTTGCTGAAGAGAGTCAATCGGCGCCAAATATGGGACGCGTTAAGATCACCTACGGCGGTGCTGGTCTATGCCGTGATCGTGCTGGCAAGCCTACTGGCTTTCTTCGTTCAGTCAACGCAGCCAGTACCCAGCGCTAGACCTGGGATTCGAGATGAAACGATGGATTTTGTAAGCAAGCCGTATTGGCATCACAATCCTGGCGGCTATGCTTTTGATCAACGCGCGACGTTGCTGGACTATCAGATTAAGGCGTTATCCAGCGAAAGTATTCGCATCGACCCGGATTGGAAACTTGCTACGACCGATGAAGTCACTGCCACGTTGGCCTTGGTTGCGCCATCCACACATTTCCTGGGCGGACCAAGCCCGATCACACAGACGGTAGTCTCCGTACAAAATGGGCAAAGCACTGTGACACTGCATTCGCCGTATGCCTTGCCCACTGGGTTGTACTATGTGTCCATGCAGGTTGGTGACGATACTCAATTCTTGTATCCAGTTTGGATTAAGAATCCCAGTGAACTCGTCATACCCCAATTCGGATCGCTCACATCAAACATTGGACTCGCGGCGGCACAAACACAGGTGCATGGTCCAAACCGTCTCGATGTGCTGTTGCAGTGGGCGATCTCTGGCGTGACGGATGCGAACTACGGTATCTCGCTGCGCTTGCATGACGCTTCCGGTAAAGTCTGGACTTCACTCGATACGCAGCCCGGCTACGGTTTTCAACCGACCAGCGCCTGGCAGCTAGGCACGTTGAATGATGCCTACACGCTCGCGCTGCCCGATGATTTGCCACGGGATCAAGCCTATGCGCTCGATGTGATCCTCTATCGCATCGCCTCGAAAGAAGAAGTGGGCCGCACGACCATCGACGGTCTTCGGCTCGATCCCCATGACTGGCAATCGATCGAACCGCCCGCGCGCAACTTTGCCGCGCCGCAGATGCCGCATCCGCTCGACGCGGTCTTTGGCGATCAGATTCAACTGCTGGGATACGGTTTGAAGCGCGAGGGCGATGTCCTGAAGATCGATCTGGCGTGGAAAGCCTTGCGCAACATCGAGCGCAACTACAAAGTCTTCGCGCACGTCTTCGATCCGCAGACGGAGACCATCGTGGCGCAGTGGGATGCCATGCCGCGCAACAATGCCTATCCCACGTCCCGCTGGATGGCCAACGAGGTTGTCACTGAAACGCTGACTATCCCGTTGACGAATGTGCTGCAAGGAAACTATCGCATCGCGTTGGGGTTGTATGAGGCCGCAGGTCGTTTACCGGTCAGCGGCACTTCGGAAGTTGATGCGGGGAATCAGCGGGTGATTCTAGCGGAAGAGATCAGGCCGTAGCTGAAGGAACCAAGGTTTCGCTGACGGTCAGGCGTCAGTGGGAGCGCGGTGTCTAACGTCGGGCAAGCGGTTGTTGTGCCGCTCTTTGCTGGAAAAGACCAGCCAGTTTGATTGGGCCGTTTTGTATCATTCTCTGCAATGAGGGTTGGAGCAGTCATGACTGATTACGCCTTAAAGTAGATGCAGGACGATACAAAGCGTAATGAGTCAAATGGTAACTACTCAGCCTTAGCCTGTTTTTCGCACCCTGGCTTGAGCGATAGAAATGGCCGCAGAACGTACTACTTTTGGGTTATCCAACAGCCTGCGGCGCGCTGAAAAGTATTTGGTACTACTCGGCCAGCGTCATTGCGAGCGTTTTCGCCTGGCGCGCCCCCGCTGCACTGCATCGGACAGGGCGTGCGAAGCAATCTCCCTCCTTGCCAAGCCGCAGATATTGTCGGCCGTGCCGGAGATTGCTTCGTCGCCAACGGCGCTCACCTGCCCCGCGCCGTTGGCGGGGTCGCAATGACGGCTGAGTAGTTACAATATTTATATTGACAGGGCGCGCGCCTTGGGGCTATACTGAAAGTGCCCTCACATCTTGCCAAGGAGAATGCCATGACCGACCAGCCCTGGTTGAAGTTCTACGACAAAGGTGTGCCCGCCACACTGAAGCCGTACCCGAATGTCCCGCTGTTCAAGTTTCTGGAAGACAGCGCGGCCAAGTATCCCGATAAAGTCGCCATCCACTTCAAGCCGTCGCATCAGGGTTTTGCCAAGAGCGCGCTGACCTATCGCGAGCTCAACGATCTGTCCGATCGGATGGCAGCGGCCCTGGCGGACCTGGGCGTGAAGAAGGGCGATCGGGTGGCCATCTTCATGCCGAACATCCCGCAATTCATCATCACGTTCTACGGGATTTTGAAGGCTGGCGGGGTAGTTGTCGCCAGCAATCCCGCCTACACCGAGCCGGAACTGGAGCATCAGTTGACGGACAGCGACGCGGTGGCGCTGGTGTGCATGAGCCGCTTCTATGGCACGGTCCAGAAGGTGTTGCCCAAGACACAGATCAAAACCGTCATCGTGGCCAATATCAAGGATTACATGAGCCCGCTGTTGGGGCTGTTGTTCGGCCTGGCGAAGGAGAAGAAGAGCGGTGACAAGGTGACGCTGCTGCCCGGTCATTTGAAGTTCAAGGACGTGCTGGCCAAGTATACCGCCGCGCAGCGCCCCAAGGTCACTGTCACGGCCGACGATAAGGCGCTGTTCCAGTATTCGGGCGGAACGACCGGCGTGCCCAAGGCCGCCGTGGCGCTGCACCGCAACCTATTGGCTAATTCGGTGCAAATTCGCGCGTGGATTGCCGATTGCCAGGAGGGCAAAGAGGTGATGCTGACGGCGATTCCGCTGTTCCACGTCTATGGCATGGTCGTGGGGATGCTGGCAGCCGTGCAGATGGCGGCCTCGATCGTGGTGGTGCCCAACCCGCGCGATCTGCCGTCCGTGGTGGACGCGATCGATACGTACAAGCCCACGCTGTTCCCCGGCGTGCCACGCATGTACAATTCCATCAACAACTACCCGGACATCGGCCAGCACGACCTCAAGTCCATCCGGGCGTGCATCTCCGGATCGGCCCCGCTGCTGCTGGACATCAAGCAGAAGTTCGAGACGCTGACCCACGGTCATCTGGTGGAAGGCTTCGGCATGTCGGAAGCACCTACCGCCACCCACTGTAATCCGATGTTGGGGCTGAACAAAGACGGCTCGATCGGCTTGCCGATGCCCGACGTGGAAGCGCGCATCATCAGCCTGGACGACGAGGTGACGCCGCTGCCGCAGGGCGAGATCGGCGAACTGGTGGTGCGCGGGCCGCAGGTGATGTTCGGCTATCACGCCGATCCGGTCGGCACCCAGAACGTGCTGCGCAAGGATCCGGATGATCCCAACGGCGCACCGTGGCTGTACACGGGTGACATCGCGCGCATGGATGTGGACGGCTACTTTTACATCGTCGATCGCAAGAAGGAATTGATCATCGTCGGCGGCTTTAAGGTGTGGCCGCGTGATATCGAGGAAGTGCTGAAGCAGCACCCCAAGGTGCTGAAGGTGGCGGCCGCCGGCGTGCCTGATCCAGCGCGCGGCGATGAGGTGGTGAAGGCGTGGGTGGTGTTGAATCCCGGCCAGACGGCGACCGAGGATGAGTTGAAGAAATTCTGCGAAGACAAGCTGGTGTCTTATAAGCGGCCCAGGTACATTGAGTTCCGCGACGATCTGCCGGAGACGATGGTGGGCAAGGTGCTGCGCCGCGAGTTGGTGGCGCAGGAGAAGGCGCGGCTGGCGAAGAAGAAGTAAGACAAGATGCAAGATGCATGATGCAAGATGCATGATGCGCAAGATCACCGCAGAGGCCGGAAGTCAGGCGCTCTGCGGTGAATTTTGTTTATCCGTGGCGCAAGTTGATAACTTGCGCGGCAAGATATCATCTTGCCCTACAATTTGATCTGGAGACCGATCTTGAAGACGATTGCGGCGTTGTTTGATGTGGATGGGACGTTGTTTACGGGGCACGTGTGGCGCGGGATGCTGGATTATTTTGAGGCGCAGCGCGGCCAGTGGGCGGTGCGCCGCTTCTGGTACGCACATCTGCCATCGTATGCGCTGTGCAAGTTGAAGGTGATCGGCGAGGAGCAGTTTCGCGGGCCGTGGGGGGCGCATCTGGCGTGGCTGGTGAAAGGCTGGGATCAAGCGCAGTTACAGGGGTTGTACGATTTCATCGCGCACGAGTATGTGGTGCCGCATCGCCGCGAGGATACGATCGGGATGCTGCAGGAACACAAGGCGCAGGGGCACGTGACGATGCTGGTCTCGACGGGGTTCACGGAAATGGTCGCGACGATCGGCAAAACGATCGGGGCGGAGTATGCCGTGGGCTGCGATCTGGAAATGAAGGACGGACGAGCCACGGGACGCATCGTGCCGCCGATCGTGATCGGGAAGCAGAAGGGCATTGCGGCGAAAGCGAAATTGGCGCAGTTGGGCCATGATGTGGATTACGCGAGTTCGTTCGCGTATGCGGACAGCCTGACGGATCTGGGTTTGTTCGAGATTGTGGGCAGGCCGCGGCCGGTATATCCAGCGGCCGATCTGGCGGCGTATGCCAAGACGCAAGGCTGGCCGGTGTATGGGGAAAGTAAAACGTAAGGCGTGAAACCTGAGTAGCTAACACTTTCACTTTCGCCAAGCCGGAGCGAGGCGGAAGGGGCTGAGGCGTAAGGTTAGGAACGGCAGCCTTGAAGTTTGACACGTGATCCAGCGGCGCAACT
>PMCF01000358.1 GCA_003154115.1 Anaerolineae bacterium | reverse complement strand
CAGGCGAAGCTTCCGCCATCCACATCTTCAGTGGTGCAACGTCTCGCGAGTGAATCGCAGGCGGCTGCGTTTGCAGCTGAGCCAGCGGTGGAAGAAGAAGCAGTTATGCCGACGACCACGCCGGAGGTCACGCCTACCCGATCGGCGCGTAGCGTGCCACTGGCCCAACGGGAATTGGACCAGGCGAAGCTTCCGCCATCCACATCTTCAGTGGTGCAACGTCTCGCGAGTGAATCGCAGGCGGCTGCGTTTGCAGCTGAGCCAGCGGTGGAAGAAGAAGCGGTTACGCCGACGACCACGCCAGAGGTCACACCTACCCGATCGGCGCGTAGCGTGCCGCTGGCCCAACGACACACGATCGAAGCAGAAATGGTTGCGCCACCTCAACCGCCAGAAGCAGCAACCGAAGCGCGTGGGGCCTTCCCTCCAGCACAGATTGCGCCACCCTCTCGATCAGAGATGCCGCTCGTGCAACGTCACATCGCGGACACTCAGCCTGTCGAGGAAGAGCCAATCCAGCGTCAGCTGGGCGAGCCGCCTTCACCAGCCGGCGCTGCCCCATTACCTGATCAAACCGCAACTAATATTAGCGATCGGATCCTGGCGCGGGTTGTCGGTCATGAGCACATTCCCGCCGCGAAGCTGCCTGACTTGCCACTGCATCAGCCTGTACCTCAGCGAGTGAGTGCGCCGGAAGCTAAGGCCGCATCTCAACTCGTGAAGAGCGAATTTGTTGCAGCGGTGCCGGCGCCGCCCGTGAGCGTTCCAGCTATCACACCGGCCATTCAGCGCACACCGGAACCTGTGATTCAGCGCACGCCTACCGAACCGTCGACCACTTCGCAGGAAGCCGGGTTTATTCAGCGGGTGGAAAGCGGCCCAGCCGAGCCTGGACCAGAAGCGCCTGAGCCAGTGGACTTGGATAACTTGGCACGCCAGGTCTATCCCATCATTAAGCACATGCTGGCGGTAGAGCGTGAACGTCGATCTTTCCGTTAGGGATTTTCTGAGGAGGATTAAGCTATGCCCGACAGACCTAATGTTCAAAAAGCCAAAATCGTCAGCGTGAGCGATGCCAGCAAGTCGGTCACGTGTCATTTCAATCCAGACACCTTCTCGATGGATCGGACCATCAATTGGAACGTCGATACCAGCATCGGCGGTGATACTTCCACGCTCTCGTTTGCCGGCGGGCAAGCCAGTGATCTCAATATGACGTTCCTCTTCGACACCACCGATACAGGCAAGGATGTGCGCGATACCTATCAAACGCTGATCGAATTGTCCAAGGTCGATCCCAACAAGAAGAACGCCAAGACCGGCAAAGGCGAACCATCGCTGTGCCGGTTTGAATGGGGCCGCTTCTTGACGTTTACGGCGGCCATCACCAAATTGTCGCAAAAGTTCACCATGTTCAAAGCCGACGGTACGCCGCTGCGGGCTGAAGTCGCGGTTACCTTCA
Organism: Anaerolineae bacterium; assembly: GCA_003154115.1. GTDB lineage: Bacteria > Chloroflexota > Anaerolineae > Fen-1058 > Fen-1058 > Fen-1058. The sequence goes on along the minus strand of PMCF01000358.1, from coordinate 21,193 downwards.
AGCAAGTGGAAGAAGCTTCGCGTCCGCAAAATCCCACCACGCGCACAGAATCGCGCAAGATTTGGGTGGTGCTGGAAGGGCAAACGCTGGACTGGATTGCGTATCAGGAGTACGGCGATTCTGCCTATTGGCGACACATCGCCGAAACCAACAATTTGGCCAATCCGTTGGATTTGCGCCCCGGACAAGTGCTGAAGCTTGTCCCGTTGCCGTAAGACTCCGACTCTATTTCAGGAAGCGGGCTTATGCCAGACTCACATCTTTCTCAAATTTTCATCAAAGTCGGTGGCAGTGATGTCCCCGCTGAATTGATGAACGTCCTGCGCGAGGCCGTGGTCGATACCAGCCTGCAGCTGCCGAGTATGTTCTCGCTCTCTTTTAACGACCCGCAATTAAAGTGGGTCGACGAGGCCCTGTTCGATCTGGGTAAAGAGGTGGAGATCTCGGCGAAAAGCCCCGACGGCACGCAAGGCATTCTCATCAAAGGCGAGATCACCGCTTTGGAGCCGAATTTCTCAGCTTCAGGAGATACCTTGTTGGTGGTGCGCGGCTACGATAAGGCGCATCGCCTGCATCGCGGCAAGAAGACGCGCACTTTCCTCAAGCAGAAAGACAGCGATCTGGTGAGTAAGATCGCCGGTGAGGCGGGGTTATCCGCGCAGGCCGATTCAACCACGGTGACGTACGACTATATCTTGCAGAATAATCAGACCAACATGGAGTTCCTGGCGGCGCGGGCGGAACGCATCGGCTATCAAGTTTATTCGGCGGAAGGCAAGCTGTACTTCAAAAAAGGTGATGCTTCACTGGGGACAGGACCCGAGCTGAAATTGGCCGAGAATTTGACGAGCTTTCAACCCGCGATGGCGGGAACCCATCAAGCGGATAAGATGAAAGTTCTGAGCTGGGATGTCAAAGCGAAAAGAGCCATTACCGGTCAGGCCACTCCCAATAGTTCGCTCAATCAAGGCGGTTTTGGTAAAACCGGCGGAGCAGCCGCCCAATCGGCCTTTGGAACTGCCGAAGCGGTCATAACCGATCAGCCTGTTTTCACCGCCGATGAAGCCAACGCGCTCGCCGAGGGCCTGAGCAATGATATCAGCCGCGACTTCGTACAGGCCGAAGGATCCTGCACGGGCGATCCGCGCGTCAAGGCGGGTTACAAGATCAAGATCAAGGGCGTTGGCACGCGCTTTAGCGGCGATTATTTCGTCACGTCAGCCATGCACATTTACAACGCCAACGGTTATGAGACCCGCTTCAGTATCAGCGGCCGGCAGCCCAACACGTTAAGCCATCTGCTGGAGTCGAATAACGACGGGGCCCATGGCCTGGTGCAAGGCGTGGTGGTGGGGATAGTGACCAATCTCAAAGACCCCGATGATTTGGGCCGCGTGAAAGTGAAGTATCCCTGGCTGGGCGATAACATTGAAAGTGACTGGGTGCGCCTGGCTTCGCCCATGGCAGGTTCCGGCCGCGGCTTGCTCTATTTGCCTGAAGTCAATGACGAGGTGTTGATCGCGTTTGAACACGGTGATGTACACCATCCTTATATTGTCGGGGCGTTGTGGAGCAATACGGATAAACCGCTCAAGCCAAACAGCGAAGTGGTAGGCAGTGACGGCAAGGTCAATCAACGCATCATCAAGACCCGCGCCGGGCACGTGATTTTGCTGGACGACAAGGAAGGTGCAGAGCAGGTCTCGATCACCTCGAAGAGCGGCCACACCGTGATCCTGGATGATAAGAGTGGCAGTGAAAGCATCACCATCAAAGACAAGACTGGCAACAACAAGATGGTGATCGACTCGACTAAGAATAGCATGGCGATCAACGTCAACGGCGACTTTACGGTCGAGGCCAAGGGCAAGGTGTCCATCAAGAGCACGCAAGATATGTCGCTGGAGGCTACTACCAAAGCCAGCATCAAGGGCACGACCGGGCTTAGTCTGGATGGCACCGCCCAGGCCGAACTCAAGGGCGCAACGGTTAGCATCAACGGCTCCGGCATGACCGAAGTCAAGGGTGCCATCGTCAAGATCAACTAATTCAGGAGAAAGCTGCTATGCCACCAGCTGCTCGTCTTACAGACATGCATACGTGCCCCATGCAAACGCCGGGCGTACCGCCTATTCCGCACGTCGGAGGACCGATTACGGGGCCGGGTGCGCCCACCGTTTTAATTGGCGGCTTGCCGGCGGCGGTCATGGGGGATATGTGCGTCTGTGTCGGGCCGCCTGACACGATCGTTAAGGGCAGCGCCACCGTACTCATCGGTGGTAAACCGGCCGCGCGCATGGGCGATACGACAGCGCATGGCGGCACTATCGTCCTGGGATTACCTACGGTGATGATCGGAGGGTGAGCGAATCCGCGTCATTCCCGCAAGTTGTTAGCGGGAATCCAGTTGCACAGCCACTGTTAATTGCCATCAGGACTTTGGATTCCCGTTAGAAGCACGCGGGAATGACGGTCAGCAGCGTTGATGAAGCGAGAGCAGCCGATCGGGTGTAGCTAAGCCGATCGGCCTGTGAACAACAACACCAGGAAAGTTTTGTGAACGAAAACATTCGCGATCGAGAATTTATCGGGCAGGGACTGGCTTTTCCACTGCAGGTTAATCCGCGCGGCGCGCTGGCCTTAGCCAGCGGGGAGCGCGACATCGAGCAGGCCATCCGCATCATTTTGGGGACGATGCCTGGCGAACGGGTTATGCGCCCGGAATTCGGCTGCCGGATTCATGAATTGGTTTTTGCACCGCACAATGCCGCGACCGAAGGATTGGCCATACTCTACATTACACAAGCCCTGGATCGCTGGGAACCCCGTGTTGAGTTAAAGGGGATCGAGATAGCGACCGATCCTGGGCATGACGGGGCGCTGCTGCTTGAGATCAAATATCGCGTCAGAGATTCCTACAACGAGCGCAGCATTGTGTATCCGTTTTATCTGTCCGGCGAAGCAGAGCCGGGCGAATAGTTTCACCTGCCGTGGTGCGTTTCGATCTTAGCGAGAGAGGTCGTGTATGTCATTGCCAACGCCCAACCTGGATGATCTGCGGTTTCAGCGCGACTTGGTCGACGAGGCCCGCCGCCGGATCATTCGCTATTGCCCGGAGTGGACGGATTACAACCTGAGCGATCCCGGCATCACACTGATCGAACTCTTTGCGTGGATGACCGAGCTGCTCACTTATCGGTTGAACCGGGTGCCGGACAAGAACTACATCAAGTTTTTGGAATTGCTGGGATTGCAGTTGCAGCCGGCCAGCAGTGCGCGTGTGGAATTGACCTTCCGGTTGTCAACGCCTTTTCCGATCAGCGCGGAAGACAACACGGTCGCGGTCGTCCCGCAGGGTGTGGAAGTGGCAACCCGCGCCACCGATGAAGAACGCGAAATTATCTTTACCACCGATTCACGTCTGGCAATCCTGCCGCCCAAATTGACGCAGCTGCGGCGCGAAGAAGATTTCGTGAAGAATTATCTGCCACGGCTGGGCGTCGAGACCTTCTACGCTTTCTCTCAACCACGGCCCAAACCGGGCGATATGTTTTATCTGGGCTTCGACGACGCCGAAAATCTGAGCGGGCACATTTTGAAATTCGATTTTGTCTGCGAAGAGACGCAGGCGACCGGTGTGAAGCGCAGCGATCCGCCGTGGGTGTGGGAGTGTTCGATCGGGAACGGGCAATGGGCCGAAATTACGCCCAGCAATTTTCCCGGCGAAAAAGATACCACGGGCGGCCTCAACAATCCGCGCGGGCAGCTCGCCTTCTATTTGCCGCTGACGCTGAAAGTCGATCAGGTTCACGGACGCACGGCTTATTGGCTGCGCTGCCGGGTGGAGCAACGCCGGGAAGAGCAAGGCATGTACACGCAGTCGCCGCGCGTGGTCGGTGTGACGGCTTATGCGTTGGGCGCGACCACGCGGGCCACCCATGCGGTCGCCGTTAAAGAAGAAGTGTTGGGTTATACCAGCGGTACGCCTGGGCAGGTTTTTCACGTGCAGCACGCGCCGGTGCTCGACTTGCGCCCGTCTGAAACGATCGAGATTGAAGAGCTGCGCGACGGCGAGCTGGTCTTCAGTCCCTGGACGCGCGTCAACGATTTCTCGGAATCCGATCACTTCGATCGACACTTCGTGCTGGAAGCGTCGTCGGGTGAAGTCAGCTTTGGCCCGTGCATTCGCCAGGGCGATGGCGCGATGCGCCAGTACGGGCGGGTGCCGGAAGCCAATCGGATGGTGCGCTTCACCCAATATCGACACGGCGGAGGAATCATTGGTAACATGCCCGCCGGGCGCATCGAAGTGCTGAAGTCGGCCATCCCCTACATCGATCGCGTCACCAACATGGTGCGCGCCGAAGGCGGCCGGGATGCGGAGACGCTCGAAGAAGCGCAGCTGCGTGCCCGCCGGGAAATTCGTGCTCAACAACGGGCGGTCACGGCAGAGGACTATGAAAGTCTGGCTAAGCTGGCCAGCCGCGCGGTCGCACGCGTGAAGTGCCGGGCCCCGGGTAAAGATACTTTGCTGCCCCCGGGCACACTGGAACTGCTAATTGTGCCGGCGGCCTTTGACGGCTTGAAGTTGGGCGATCTCACAAAACTGTATCTTGATCCTGAACTAGCGAAGACGATCGATAAACATCTCGATCAATTTCGGTTGTTGACGACCAACCTGCGCATCCGCGAACCGCGCTATGTGGGTGTCAAAGTGCTGGTGGAAATCGTCGTGTCGGAGTACAGCCAACCGGGGGCCGTTCAGGCGCGTGTTATCGACAGCCTGAAGGACTTCATCTCACCTTTAGCGGCCGAAGCTACCAACAGTGTCGCCAGTGACATTATGGATTCCGATTGGGAAGGTTGGCCGTTTGGTCGGGCGTTGTTCGTCTCTGAGGTTTATTCGCTCGTTCAAAAGATCGCGGGCGTCAAACACGTGCTGGATGTTCAGATCAGTTGGCGGTCGGTCGTACCGGCGAAAGAAAAAGTACCCGGCGCGGCACAAGATGAAGAAGACAGCCAGCCCACAAGGCCAAGCGCTGCACCCTTGAGAATGGTCGATCAGAAGAAGTTGGATATTCCGGCCGATGCGCTATTGTGCTCGTTAGAACACGAAGTCAAGATCACGGAACTATGATGGATCAACTCAACGACACGACGCCGGTGCCGCCACCCGCGCCGGCCATTGCCCACGTGGTTGATTTTTATCGACGCTATCCGGGTGAGACGGTGACGTTGTTCACGCGTGTCGACGTGCAGGCTGCGTCGGCCGGCTTTACCTTGCGGATTGCGATCCCCGACGGCCTCATACCGGGTGCGACGCTGGCTTCGCCCACGCATGATGGCAGCCTGCCGCAGCTGGTGTTTGTGGAAGACGCGCGCTATCTGATCTGGAAACTCAACCAAGACGTGCGGCCCGGCGAGCGCTATGAGTATCAACTCGAAGCGACGATCGCGCCGACGGAACACGATCGATCGTTGAGCAGTCGCGCCGTGGTCGCCGCTACTACCCGATCGGATGGTGATAGGCCCCCGGCTTTTGAAGCGGACACCGTGACGATCGCCGTCTCGGCCAAGGGCTGTTATCTCAAATACTTGCCCGCGTTGTACACCGAACAAGACGATCTTATGGGGCGGTTCTTGATGCTCTTTGAAAGCTTCTGGGAGCCGATCGAGGACCGCATCGACAACATTCATTACTATTTCGATCCGCGCCTGGCGCCGAACGACCTGCTGCCCTGGCTGGCGACGTGGGTCGATCTGGTGCTGGACGAGCAGTGGCCTGAGGAGAAACGGCGGCGGCTGCTCAGCGCGATGGTGCCGCTGTATCGACAGCGCGGCACACGCCACGGCTTGCAAAAATATTTGGAAATCTATACCGGCCAGCTGGCCCACATCGCCGAGCATCGCGCGCACAATTTTATGCTGGGCAAAATTACGCGGTTGGGTCCCAGTGCCGCTTTGGGCAAGCACAATGTGTCGTACACTTTCGACGTGATTTTGAAACTACCGCCCGCTGAAAATGAAGACAAACGCAAGGAGCGGCGGCGCAAGATCGAAGCGATCATTGAATCGGAAAAACCGGCGCATACCGCTTATACGTTGATCATTGAAGAAACTCCTTAAAGGCATGGCATGTCGATCGTCAATCCCACCAGTATCAATAGCTACGACGAAGTGCCCTATCCGAGCACTTCGCACGTCTTCACTCACCCCGATAATCTGGCGACGGCGGCGACGTTGCTGGGCTTGAATCCCGCGCCGGTGACGCGCTGCCGCGTTTTGGAGCTAGGTTGCGCGGGTGGCGGCAACCTCATCCCGCTGGCGTTGGAACTGCCCGACAGTACCTTGGTGGGCATCGATGCGTCGGCGGTTCAGATCGGCGATGGGGAAGCGGCCATTGCGGCGGTGGGCTGCCGGAACATCACGCTCAAGCAGCTGGATATCTTGGATGTCACGCCCGAGTTAGGACAGTTCGACTACATCCTGGTGCACGGCATCTTTTCGTGGGTGCCTGTTCCGGTGCGCGATAAGATTCTGCAAATCTGCCAACAGAATCTAGCGCCCAACGGCATCGCCTATATCAGCTATAACACTTATCCCGGCTGGCATATGCTGGGCAATATTCGCGGGATGATGTTGTATCACACACGCAAGGTGGCCGAGCCGCGCATGCGGATCGCGCAGGCGCGTGAACTGCTCGGTTTCATGACGAACTCCCTCGTGACCGCCAGCGAACTGAGCAACAGCCGGCTGATCAAAGCCTATGCGGGGTTCCTGCAAAGCGAGGCCGAGCACATCGGCTCCAGCACCGATTCGTATGTCTATCATGAAGAACTTGAAGACGTCAACGATCCGATCTACTTCCACGAGTTTGCGGCTTGGGCGGCGCGCCACAACTTGCAGTACCTGTGCGAAGCCAACTTCAGCGACGTCTTCCTCAACGATTTTCCACCCCAGACCAGCAAGGATCTGCTTAAACTATCCCATGACTTGATCGAGCTGGAGCAGTACATGGATTTCCTGCGGAATCGCACTTTCCGCAAAACGTTGTTGGTGCATCAAGCTGTGCCGATTTCGCGCCAGCTGCGGCCCGATCGGATCCAGCAGCTCTACGTGGCTGCCAATGCCCGATCGGCTTCACCCAACCCTGACGTTCGATCGATCTCGGTAGAAGAGTTTGGCAATCCAGAAGGCTTGAAATTTGCCACCGATCATCCAGTGACGAAAGCGGCCCTGTTGTATCTAGCGGAGATTTGGCCGCAGGCCGTTCCGTTTGCAGAGCTGCTTGAGCAGACGTATGCGCGTTTAAGCCAAACCGCGCCGGAGCCGACAGCTCGCGCGCAAGATACGCAAGTGCTCAGCGCCAACTTGCTCAAGGGCTATGCCTACAGCGGCCGTTTGATCGAGCTGCACACCTGCGCGCCGCGCTTTGCGTCTCAGGTCAGCGAGCGTCCCACGGCCAGCCCTTGGGCGCGTTATCAAATTCAGAGCGGCCCGGAAGTAACTACTCTATGCCACACGCGGGCCGAACTGAAAGGCATTGCGCAGTATGTGTTGTCGCATCTGGATGGCACACACGATCGGGCGGACTTGCTCGCCGGGCTTGAAAAATCGGTGGCAGCGGGTACCCTGATCTTGCAAGCAGTCGATGGCGAGAAAGCGGCGGCCAAGCAGGCCGCGGATCCAGCTGCGCCGGATGGCGAACAAGTGCGACATATTCTGGCTGAAGAGTTGGAAGAAGCCTTACAGGGCCTGGCGCGGGCCGCGTTGTTGATGGCTTGAATCGTCCAACCATAGTCTTGTAGTAACGATTTGAAATCGTTACTACGCACGACGAGGATAAATGACCGTGAGCCAACAAGATCTTTTCAAGCAATATCCATTTCGGCGGATCAAGCCGTATGATGGGATGGTGGTGACGGCGGATGTCTGGGAAGAAGCCCATGATTATCACCGGCAGCAGCAGCGCTATCACAACCTGCTCAATCATGAACCAGGCATCTTGACCGGCCTGGAAGTGATGGCGAGCGATCCGCCGGACAGTTCGGTTTATATTCAACCCGGCATTGCCGTGGACGCGGCCGGGCAAGTCATCGTTTTGCCTGAGTCGTTGTCATTCGATCTGGGCGCCGCACAAGGCCCGCTTTATCTGGTACTCTCCTACGATGAAAGCCAGCCCAAAGCCGAGGATAGCGCCACGTCCGCGGAGGATGCTACCGACGTTAAGCTCTTGGTGCGCGCGCAGTATGGTCTTGAAGCCGTAGGTACGCCGCCCGATCTCGCTGCGCCCTACGTCGAGTTGGCGCGCGTTTATCGACAGGGCGCGAACTCGACGATCACCAATGCCGACAACGTGGTGCAGCCTGGGCTCAACCAGATCGATCTGCGTTTTCGACGTCAGACTGGCACCTCGGCCCGAACCGCCGTTAAAGTCGCCGTGTGCTATGTGGGCAAGGCCACCGATAAAGCCGCGAAGCGGCATGGCCATGGCGCTAACGTGTTAGCCCGGGTGCTTCGTCACGGTGATCAACCGGTATGGGTGGACGATGCCGTTGCCTTAGTTGCTGGCGCCGATTTGAGTAACTACGCCTTGGTGTACCTTGTCGCTCAGGGCGACTTTCAACTGACAGCTGATGAGATGAACGTCTTGTATGTTTATCTGCGCAGCGGTGGTACACTGTTGCTTGAGTCTTGCCACAAGGCCACTGCGGCAGGCAAAGCCGATCCGGTTTTTCTCGATATGCTGTCTTCATTCGGCACCACATTAACTGACTTGCCGGCCGATCATGTCTTGCTGAACGAGCCGAATTTCTTTGCCGTGCCGCCGGTCGGATTTGAGACAGAAGGCACGCCCAGCCTCAAGGTGGGCGAGGGCGTGATCCTGTCGGCGTGTGATTATGGCTGTCTCTGGCAAGGCGAGCGCCGCGGCCAGGCTGCTTCACGTGAGGAAATCCGGGCGGCGCACGAATGGGGCAGCAACATCATCGCGTATGCGGCAGCGCGCCGCGCACAAACCAACCGCTCCCAGTAGGCGGTGGGCAGCTAGAAATGGAGTGATCGGCCAATGGCGCAACGAGGCATGGTCGAGGTCATCGATAAGGGCGGATGGCGCAGAAGTTTTCCGCTAAACAAAAACATCATTCACATCGGCAGCGATGCGCGCAATGACATCGTCATTGAAACGTGGCACGGCACTGGTCTGGCCGCGCGTCATTTGCAGATGGTGCCTTCGCCGACCAGCAGCTTAGGCTATCGCCTGGTCAATATGGGCGCGATCGAGGTGTTATTGGGATCGAATGGTGAACGATCGCTGCCGCCACGGGCGGCCATCGATCTAGCCGATGGCGACATCGTGCGCCTGGGCGAGTTGACGTTTATCTTTCACAATGGGGGTGCGGGTGCGCCGAGCATAGCGAGCGCAGCGAATGCCGCAGCGAGTGTGGTCGCCCCGACAGGCGCACAGCCCGCCGCCAATCGTGCTACTCCGGTGGCGGTGGCCGCGCTGGGCGTGACGACGGCCGCCGTGGCTGCGGCTCGCAAAGGCAACCCGATCGGGTTGAACCTCACTCTAGCGCAAGCTCTATTAACGCCCGGGCAGCCCATCGATGGGGCAATCACGATCAAGAATCAAGGTGATAAGACCGGTGTGCAGTTCAAGATTGAAGTAGAAGGTTTTGATTCTGATTCATATGAATTAGGCCCTGCGCCGATTCTATTTCCCGATGTGGAAAAGCAAGTACTGTTCCGGCTGCGGCATCCGCAAAAGCCTAATCCGTCCGCGGGTGATCGCCGCTTGACGATTCGTGTCACTGCGCCGAACGCGTATCCGGGTGAAGTCGCCACGGTATCGCAAGTGATTCAAGTCGCGGCGTACATCAAGCACAGCTTAGCGTTGGAGTTTACCTAGCGAGCGCGAAGTCGGCATCTCATCCGTCGCGTGAGCGGCCGCCGGGCGCTCACCGGTTTCTGGAACGGCAACTATGAAACGTATTCTCCTTTCAGTGTTGTTCGTAGTGATGATTAGCAACGGGCTCACGGCCAACGCATTCGCTTCGCTCGCCTCGTCGGGCACGGTGTCGGTGTTGTTTCCCAGCTTGACCGACGGGCAAATGGTCGGCGGCGTGGTCGCGCTGAAAGTGATTGTGGCTGCGCCGGAACCGGTGACGTCGGTTGAGTATTTCATGGATAATGGCTTGTTGGGCAGGGTGGTGCTGGCGCCGTACACTTTCGATTGGGACACGGCGCAATTCGCGCCGGGGCCGCATACGTTAGCGGTGCATGCCACCGATCGGGCGGGCAACACCGGACAGGCCGAGGTGCGCTTGAACGTGGTGCCTCCGCTCGATCTGGTCGTTTCAGCCCCCAGCGACACCGTCTTGATCGGCGAGAAGATCAAACTCAACGTGAACATCACGGCGCTCAATCCGGTGGCGCAGATCGATCTCATCGTGGACAACCACGTGGTCAGCAGCGATCAGACGCCGCCGTTCAATCTGACGCTGGATACCCGCGACGTATCGCCTGGGCAACATATCGTCACGGTACGTGCGATAGATGACAAGGGACAACTCGCCCGGGCCAGCTTGCCCTTGAACTTTGATGTGCAGGATGCCGACTACACCTGGCTGCGCGTGCTGCTGATTGTCGGTTTGATTATCACCGTGATTGCGGCCGGCTTTGCCGTCGGGCGGACGATTCAAGTGCTGCGCCGATCGTATCAGCGCACGTGCCGCGTGGAACTGCGTAACTTGGGTAACGTGCCCACGCGGTATGAGCTGCTGGCCGATGATCCGGCGGGCGTCTTGAAGTTCCGCTTGCTGATGAATGGGGTGGCGATGCCCCAGGAGTCCCTGGAGAAGCCCGTGGTCCGATCGAGCGAAGCAGCTCTGCAGAAGCCGAGGCGAGCGGAGCGAATGCCCGCCGCACAGCCCGATCAGCCCAAGCAGCCCAATCAAATGCGTGAAAAAGGGCGTGTCCTGGTTGACCTGGCGTACACGCTGGGTACCATCATCCCCGGATCGATCGGGCAGCGTTTCACACAGTACGGTGCGGCAGCACGTAACGTCGACTATACCGCGCAGCGGGTGGAATATGCCGGACAACAGGCGCAGAGTCTGGGGGGCGCTTCGCGTCCAGCCTCAGTCACAGACACCGCGGCCGCCAGCACGGTCGCTGTCGGTGCAAACTATAGTGCACCAACACCGCCGCCGATGCCCGCTCTGGACATTACACCGGGCGCATGGTATACACCTTATTTGCAACCAGGGGATGTGGTGGCGCTCAGTTTAGTGATCAATCCCGGGCATCCCGATCAGACTCAACACTACACCTTTCGGGTCAGCTCACGCGCGATTGAGCCGGCGCAAGACACGCCGTTGATCGAAACCGGGCAACTGCAAGTCGCCGGTGTACCGCTGATCAAGTATTATCTGCCGTTTTTCATCGTGGCCGGAGTGATGATTGGTGTGCTGGTCGTGATCACGCTGCTGCTGGCGAATACGGGCGCGTTAGGATAGGGTTGTCAGTGATGGATGTGTGGCACTAGAGCGGTTTCCAGGTTGATTGACGACCTTGTTTGGACTCGAGGCTTCAGCCGGTTGGCTGGTGCACGGCGGATCCGGCTAAAGCCTCGAATCCAATGTCGTAAACTAAACTGGAATTCGCCCTAACGGGATACGTCTTTTTAGAGCGAGATGATGGCGCTGGCGCGAAGTCGGCGCTCCAATTTCAGCTGTAGGGAACAAGCCATGGCCGCGTTTGATCAACTCGAAATCGTCAATCCAGATGGCAGCCTGTCATTCCATGATCTTGATCCGGCAAAGGGCACGACCAACATTGGGAGTGATCCGGAAAATGATATTGTCATCGAGAGCCCGCAGGTAGCGCCCTTCCTGGCGATGATCGATCAGCGTGACAAGCCCTTCCAGATTATGATCCTGGATCAAGACGGGCACGTGTCATTGGACGGGCAGCCGTTAAAACCTAATCAAGGGTATGACCTGCACGGCTGGAGCACCGCAGAGATCAACGGGTATTCGTTGGTGCTCATGGAAAACGGCCAACCAGACCAGTCTCCGGATGAAGCACGGCGTGCGGCGACGGCGGGCGTGCTCGGCTTGGCCGTGGCGGGAGTCGCGGCAGCGGTGCGACCGATTGCCCCGGGTGCGGCTGCGGCGCTGTCGGCGCTGCGCATTCCATTGCCTCCTGCCGATCACATCGATGAGGTGCTGATCGCGGAATTGCTCCAGCGCGATGCGACCATTGAATGCGAGCAAAGCGCGACTTATCCGCTGAACCTCATCAACGGCGGCGATATTGTGGCGACGTTTGACATCGCCGTCGAGGGGCTCGATCCGGAGTGGGTGATTATCGAGCCGCCCAGCATCAATTTGAATGAGGGCGAGCATGCGTCGGTCACCATCGCGATCACGCCGCCGCGGGTGCCGGCCAGCCGCGCGGGCGCGCATCATTTCGCTGTGGTCGTCACTTCGCCCAATCACGCCGGGCGCACCACGCGTCTGGGCGCTACGATCAACCTCAATCCTTTTTTTGATTCGGCGGTGAGCGATCTGTCGCCGCGCCAAAATTCTACCGGGTTCAGCAAGAAGAAACGCACCGCCGTCACCCACCTGACATTGACCAACAAAGGCAATTCAGAAGCGATATTTCGAGTCGATGGCGAGGACGATCAGCACGGTTGCGCTTTTGAATATCAACAGCCGGAACAAGGTGCGGGGCGTTCGGCGCGGCAGACGGAAGTGCGTTTGTCACCGGAAACATCCACCACGTTAGCGATCTATGTCACACCCATCAAGCGCCGCGTGCTGGGTTTCCGCAAGCATAGCTATTCTTTAACAGTCACCAGCATGCCGCTCAGCGGGCAGCAGACACCCCGATCGGTTCTAGGGCAGCTGCAGGCCGCGCCCCTCATCGGCCCGTGGATCCTGCTGCTCATGTTAGCGTGTCTCACCCTCTTAGTTGTCTGGATTTTCCATCCCTATATCAATGCTTTTGCGCCGAACAGTCCCACAGATATTCTGGGCGGCCAGAGTGTAACGCTGGGCTGGGATACTTCACCGTTTGTTCATTTGAAGCTCTTCCAGGAAACCGCCACAACCGATGGCGCTACCACGCTGCAAGAAGTGGAGTCAGTCGCTGCGCCGAATGGAACCAAGACGCTGACGCCCTTACAATCGATTCGTTATCGCTTGCTGGCGGGGAATTTTCTTTCGGACTTGCTGCCATTTCTGGGGGTACAAAGCGAGTGGATACCAGTAAAAGTAAAGCCTGTACCGCCTAACATTGAAGCGTTTGACACATTGCCGGTGTCACGCACGGTCATCGTGCTCGGCGAGTCGACCAACTTGATGTGGCGTGTCCTGGGCGCGGAAAAAGTGACGCTGATAGGCAGTGACGGCTTAATGCAGTCGTTAACGCCGACCGACACCGGTTCGCTGCCGGTGTCGCCGCTGGGCCGTACAAGTTATACGCTGGGTGCCGTCAATCGCTATGGCACGGCCGAGCCCAGGCAGATTGTCATTGCTGTGGTCACACCCACGCCGACGCCCGTTCCTAAACCCTCGATCGTGCAATTCGACGTTCAACCGCGCGTTATCACCGAGGGACAGAGCGTCAACATCAGTTGGGAAGTGCTGGGGGCAGAGACGGTCAAGATCATCGGTATTCCCGGCGCTGATAAATATCCACCTAAAGGCAACCTCACGCAAGCACCGTCGCCGCCTGGCGTGGACTACCAGCTCATCGCCTCGAATGGGCCACAAGGTTCTGAGGCGACGGCGAGTGTTGGCCCCTTCCATGTCACGGTGAACAAGGCTCCGCCGCCACCACAGCCGCCGACCATCCCGGTGTTTGAGGTGCTTCCAACGGAAGTGGTGCGCGGCACAGTGGATGCGCAGAATGTGAACTTGCAGTGGCAAATCTCAGGGTCAACCACCGACGTGACCCTGTCAGGAGGAGCGGACATTAACCTCAAGGGGTTGCCGGCACAAGGTGAATTGACTGTAGCAGTCGATAAGACGACGATCTTCATCCTGACGGCCGTTAACGGTCCCGTCAATGCGGTGTCGACTGCGACCGTGAAAGTGGACGAACCTATACCCGCGCCGACGATTGATTCGTTCCTGGTCGCGCCGAGTGCGATTGATCAGGGTGGTTCGGCCATCTTGTCGTGGACGGTGTCGGGCGCCTTCAGCGATATTACGATCACCAGCCCGGATATTCCCTTTGTACCCAAAAGCGGATTACCTGCGGTGGGTAGTCTCCCGACTATCCCCCTGAATACCGGCACGTTCATCATCACCGTTAGCTACAAAGATAACGCTCAGAAGGTGCAAAGGGTAAAAAGGAACACATCCATCACGGTGAACCCGCTTCCGTTACCACTCATTAGCTCTTTTAAGGCCAAATGTGACATCAATCCAACCGATCCAACCTCGTGCGGTTTGAAAGAGCTGCCGACCCCGGTGACCAACACCATCAAATATCAAATCTGGGCGGGTCAAGTCGCAGACTTAACTTGGTTGACACACAACGCCGTTCCACAGATCATGCTGACGTTGTCCATCAACAATACCAAAAAGTCCGAGATTCCTTATCAAAATAACGACGGTAACGAAAGTCCCACGCCAGCTTATCCGACTCAAGCCTTGGCGGACGCCCGTGTGGACTATCTCTTGACGGCGAGCAATGCGGTTGGTGCTGTGACGAGCTATCGAATGATTTTTGAACCTAAAGTACAACCGGCACCACCGCCCTATGGCATCAATGGGTCTGCTGAGGGTGTAGTTGGTGGCAGTGCGGTAACGGTTACGCTAACGTGGAATTACTTGCAATCAGACTTGAGCAAAGTCACCGATTTCCTCATCAAACGCTATAGTAATGGCGGCGCGACTCAGGTTCAGATCAAAGTGCTTCCATCTGCATGCACCCAGTCCCCCCCCGACGCGGTTACGTGTACCTATGTGGACAAATTGTCTGCTCCAAACACGTGTGGCCAGGAATATGCGGTAGTCGCCGAGTATCAAGATATCGGTGGCATAGGTCAGTCCGACTCAAGTAACTCGTGGTCGATTGGGCCATGCGGACCATGATCAGTGTGTATGGGTTTGGGGGAGTGATAGAGTCTCTATACAGCCCCGACTCTCCGGGCTATTTCCAAGATCGAGGCTAGATATGGTTTCACCGGCATTTCGCGCCATCACCAAGTTTATATTGGTCAATAGCGTGGCCTGTGTCTTTGGGGTATTGGTGCTGAGCATTCTGAGCACGGGTGCTGCGCCGGTTCAGGCCGCGCAGCTGCCTAAACCAACTGCTCCGCTAGCTCTGCCGCTTCTACCTCATAACCTTCAGCCCCCAACGAACTCACCTGTATTGAACTCTCTCGCGGCATTGGTGCCTGCTGCCCGCCTGGTCGGGCCGAGTAACCCTTACCATGATTACGACCGCCACGTCTCAACTTCTAATGTGGGTAACGGCAACCTCATTGCCGGCAACTCTATCTCGCTCATCAGTGGGACGCTCAGTCAAGATTGGGGTGATTTTGATCGGGACGGCTATCTTGATTTGGCGCTTGGTTCATCAAGTGGCATCAGCATCTACCATAACCTTTCTGGGCAGCTGAGCACTTCAGCGTGGTCGTTGCCAGGCGGCCCTGTCTATGGTGTTCGCTGGGCCGATCTGAACGGTGATGGTCGTTTAGAACTGGTAACGGTTGGCGTTACATCGACCACCGGGCCGGTGCGTAATCCAATCTATAGTTTTACCGGGAGTGGTTTTACCCAGACGGGAGTATTCACATCGGACTATCCGCTGGCGCGTGTAGTCGCGCTCAATAGTGCTGCGCCAGACTTGATCGCCAGCACATCGGCGATCAGTGTGGCGTGTCCTGTTCTGCGCTTCAGCAACAATGGTGACGGCCAATTCACGGCTCCCGCTACATGCGTAAGCACGTCAGCCACGGCCGCGATCGGGACAGCCGATGTCGATAAAGATGGTTACCCCGATCTCGTCATGGGCCGTTTTCCCAACAGCCTCGTGCTCTTGAAAAGCCAGACGGGTGTGCTGACCGATACGAATGGCGCCACCCCGTTTGATACTTCACCATTTTGGCCCTACGACTTTGCCTGGGGTGATTACGATGGCGATGGTTACCTCGATCTGGCGGCGGCTTTTCCTCTTCAACGACAAGTCCGGATCTATCACAATGAAGGGCCTGCCGCTAATCCACCATTCAAACTGGCTGGCTTGATAGCGACCCAGCGTTTTATGACACCGCTCGCCATCGATTGGGGTGATTTCAACGGTGATGGTCAGCTCGACTTAGCGGTGGCCGATGATCCCCCTAAAGTGTACTTTAATGTCAATCAGTCGATCGGGCCTGGCTCAGATAGTCTATCGATGAGTAATAGTCTGGCGCATAAGAACGTGTGGAGCACACGCGCTGTTGCTTTGGACAACAGTAACTTGAGTTTGTCGCTTAGCGCTCAACCAGGGCCTGGATTACTTTATCAAACGATGGCCGGACATCTTCAACCACAGATCACGCCAATTGCCGGTGCGATCGCCGCTAATGGCGCGGCCTGGGGGGACGCGAACGGCGATGGGCAAATGGACCTGCTGCTGGGAGCGGTTACCTCGACGGTGCCGAGCACAGTGTATTGGAATGCAGGTGGTGCTTTCTCCAATGCAAACTCCAACGCTTTTCCTTCCGATGGAGCGCAGAGCATCGCCATCGGGGATTTGGGCAAGCGCGATGGGCGATTGGAAGCGGTGGTGGGTACCAGCATCGGGAATATCAGGGTCTATACTTTGACGAACGGCGCACCTATTCAAGCGAGTGCTTGGGGAACGGGTGTGCCCATTAATGCTGTCGCGCTAGGCGATTTGAACAATGATGGCTGGCTCGATCTCCTGGCAGGTGGCGGCACCGCCGATGGCTCGATCCTGGTCTATGCCAACTCCAGAGGGCGTTTGAGCTCCGCACCTGTATTTTCGACGACCCTGCATGAATCTGGTCCGGTGCGTAGCGTGGCGTGGGCTGACTACGACTCAGATTTTTATATGGACTTTGCCGTCGCCACTGATCCAGGCTATGTCTATGTGTATCACAATAACCAAGACAAATCGTTCACTCGGGTCTTTACTCTCACTGAGAGCACTCACAATACTGTGGTGGCATGGGGCGATTTCAATGGCGATGGCACACCCGATCTTGCTGTCGGCACGGATGGACAAGGCGTGAAGTTGTATGAGAATCACGGCGGTCAGCTGTCCGCGCAATCGATTTGGACGTGGACTTCTCTTAGCCACACCACCAGTTTGGCTTGGGGAGACTGGAACAACGACAGCCAGCCCGATCTTGCTGTGGGTAACGATGACGGGCCGGTTCAGGTCTTTACGAATCTGGGCAGTAAGCCCGGCTCACCACAATTCGCGCTCATTTGGTCATCGCGCGAGGGCGGGGGTACGACGGGCGTGGCGTGGGGTGACGCCAATCATGATGGCTATCTCGATTTGGCCGTCAGCCGCCGGACAGGATTGAGCGGCGTGTATCGGAACACGTCAGTGTTGCCGTGGGGTTTGCCTAATCCCCCTTCGTATTTATCGATCGCGCGTCCTGGCAGAACCTGGGATGCCTATCTCTATTCATCGTCGGAATTGCTTCCAGGCTATTTCGATGCGCTGCCATTGATGGTGGCTCCCACGGTTACCGTGTATTACACGGCCTATAATGCGGCGGGGACGCCGATAACTAATCCGGTGTTTGAGTTTTCCCTCGATGGTGGATCACTCTGGTCTACAGCCAGCTATACTGTCAGCAGTCCGCCTCCACCGGCGATTACCCAGACCGCTCCGCTTGGGCGCGGTAGTGTGTTCATTTGGGACGCGCAAGCCGATCACGCGATCAGCGACAATGCTTTGTTCCGCGTCCGAGCTGTCGACCAAGCGTCGACTGGACCTGTTCAGCGTGCAGCAATCGCGGCGGTAAGTCCGCCGTTTCGTGTGCGAGGCCTGTCCTGTATATGGTCGGCTGGGCTGTCGATTGACTATACGCCAAAGACCAATAATCCCATTGCGCCCTTTACGACTGTGAGATTTATCGGCGTGCTCGCCGAATCCAGCGGCGATCTGATGACATACACGTGGGACTTTGGTGATGGCACCACAGGCAACGGAAAAGAAGTCACTCACTCCTTTGACCACGAAGCCTTTTTTACGGTCCGCTTGACCGCGACCAGTGCAACTTGTCCAACCCCGCAACCGCTGAAGGCTACCCAAATTATTCAAGTGGGAAATCCATTGCAGTATAGGCTTTATTTCCCGCTCGTTCAGCGTCAAAGCACCGCTTCTAATGTATTGGAAGCAAACCAGGTAGTGGCGCGTACAACGGCTCCGATCGGCATGCCGCCGTCGGTGGTTCAGCGCCGGGCCGTTCCGGCCGCGAGTAACTCAACTTGCCTAGCGATCCCCATCGCGTCTTTAACCAGCCCGACCGTTCCGTGGATTACAACGACCAAGGGGTATGTGGGCCAACCTGTGCTCAATAGTGATGGTACACGCCTCGCGTTCTGGTCCACTGCCGATCTCGTGGGCGCCAACCCGGACGGTAACATTGAGTTGTTCTACGGAAAAATCGATCGGGTTCACAGCTGTATCACCATTACTCAGATCACTAGTTCGGAGGGTGGCATTTTAGAAGGCTTCAACCTGGGGCCGTCCATTAACGCCGCGGGCGATCGGATCGCGTTTTTCTCCGATCGTGATTTGGTTCCCGGCGGAAATGCTGATCTCAATTTTGAAATCTTCCTGGCAAGTGACACCGGCACCGGCATCTCGCTCACGCAAATCACCTCCACCACCGATCGGGTGAACTCGGCCCCCGCGCTTGATGCTGACGGAACCCACATTGCTTTTGTATCCGATCAAAATCTGGGTGGCACGCCGGCCAACGCCGATGGCAATCAGGAAATCTTTGTCGCCACGGTCGATGCGGCGGGGCAGACGGTGCTATCCGATACGCAAGTCACCGATACCGGGATTGGCACGTTCAATGACGAACCAGCGATCAGCACCAGTGGTCAGCCGATCGCCTTTGTCCGAGGAGGCAATCTGCCGGCCAGCGGGATTCAAGAAATTTTTGTCACGACCATAGGGCAGAGCACGGCCACTCGCGTGACCACGTCTACCTTGGATGTGATTAACTACCATCCCACTATCGACAGTGGTGGGACTCGCATCGCTTATGCCTCCGCCACTATCAGCCAAGGTACGATCAATCTGGCGACCCTCTCCGGGACGAACATTGACATCAGGCCGCTGTCCGCGCTGACACTTGGCGATCAGCTCGCTCTTAATGCGAGCGATGGCTCTCGCATTGCCGCCATTTCTGACCATCAGCAGGTCAAGGTATTGAATCCTGGCACGAGTAGTGTGAAGCCGGTCTTTTCCTGTACCAGCGCCAATTGTGATTCTCCTGCCATTAGCAGCGATGGCATGCATGTCGCTTTCGTTTCAGGTTCCACGCTGTATGTGGCGTATTACGAGACCGCCAATCTGTCGATCACGCTGGATTCAGCCACCACACCAGCCGTGGCCGGAACTTCTGTGACGTATACGTTTTCAATTGTCAATCAGGGGCCGAGCCCGGCGGACAGCGTTGAAATCACAGGCAGTCTGCTATCCAGTCCCGGTGTGACGCTGACAGCGGCGTCGACAACTTATCCGAGTGGGGCCTGCAGTCTGCTGGCAGGGAATATGTCTTTGGATTGCCATTTTTCCAGCTTGCCAGGCGATTCTGTGACGCCCATCCTCATGCAGGCCGTTGCTGAAGTTGATCCTGGCAATTTAGGCCCATTCACGTTCGATACGAGAGTGAGTGCCTGGCAAAAAGGCTCAGGTACGGGCAACAATGTGCTTACCTTGTCACCGAATGTGGTTGCCGAGTCGAACTTGGCGGTGAAAAAGTTAGCTGTCGGGACGGTGACTGCGGGCGATCCGTTGACTTACACGATTCTGGTCACAAATACCGGTCCGTCACATGCGAGAGCTGTGACAGTAACGGATGAGCTGACGTCGAGTTTGTCGAATTTGTCGGTTTCGCCCATTTGCGGTTCGCTCTCGTCCCATCTATTGACTTGCCCATTAGGCGCTTTGTTAAAAGATGGAAGTACATCGATCGTCGTTACGGCGACGGTTGATCCATTCCTTCCTCACCAGACGCAGATTCTTAACACGGCCACTGTGACAGGCTCAGCAGCACCTACCACGGCTAGTGACACGGCTACAACGACGGTCCTCCAACCCGATTTGACGATCAGTAAAACGCATACCATCTTCAGGCAAGGAGGAACTGGAACCTATACCATTACAGTCAAAAACATTGGTCAAGGTTCAGTTCATCAATCCGTGACCGTTACAGACACCTTACCAGGTGGATGGTTGACAGCGACAGGGTTCATTGGGCCGGGTTGGACCTGTGATCTGCCAACGTTGGTCTGCATGCGGAATGACCGGCTGGATTCAGGTCAGTCTTATGACCCGATTACACTCACGGTGAATATAGCAGCCAATGCGCCGACGAGCCTCACTAATACAGCGGCAGTGGGGACTGCTATCGAATCCAATACAACCAACAATACGGTGAATGATCTGACGCCCATTGAGCAGGTGGCGGATTTGATCATTTCCAAGACGCATTCTGGTACCTTCAGGCAGGGAGGCACGGGCACGTATACAATCACCGTCAGCAACGTGGGGTCAGGGCCAACAGTTGGGACGGTGACGATGGTGGATACTTTGCCGGTAAGCTTAACGGCCACAGGGCTTACTGGCACTGGTTGGATTTGCCCGCCGGGGACGTTGACCTGCACACAGAATGATGTGTTAGGGGTAGGAGCGAGTTATCCTTCGATTGTGTTGACCGTCACGGTAGCGAACGATGCGCCTCCCAACGTAACTAACCGCGCAACGGTGTCGGGGGGCGGCGAACTCAACACAACCAACGACACGGCGAGTGATCCGACGCCCATTGAGCAGGTGGCGGACCTGACCATTTCCAAGTCGCATTCTGGTAACTTCACGCAAGGAGGCACGGGCACGTATACGATCATCGTCAGCAACACGGGGCCAGGGCCAACGGTTGGGATGGTGACGATGGTGGATACTTTGCCGG
>PMCF01000234.1 GCA_003154115.1 Anaerolineae bacterium | reverse complement strand
CGAGGTGTTCTACCTCGCGCCGATCAAGGTCGATCGCAACCAGAGAAATATCTTCTGAGGCGAATCGGGAGCTGGCCGTCCAGCTCCCGATTGTCTGGTCACGCACACTGCAAAGTGGAAAGGAGTACGCCATGCCCTCGACTGGATTTCTGACCAATTCGGAAATGCGTTATCTCAGCGGCCCCCTCATCTCGCCACATCTCAACGGTTGGGACTTCCCGCTCCGGCTGGTCGAGCATATGTCCGTGATCCGCTGGACGCAAGTCATGCGCGGCCTCAAGGATCAAGAGGAACGCCCACTGGCTTCCGAAGAAGAAGCCCTGGGCTATCTTTCGTGCGTCAGTCTGGAGGCTCCCCCTCGATCGTGATTGGGCCGACATCATGCTGCATCTGGGCGAGCGCGTTTTGCCGCGTTGGTTTTTAACTGACGGGCAATCCGTGCTGGAGGCCATCGGTCTGACACATCCGATCGAATTGAATCGCCAGCAGGCTGAAGAACTGCGGCGATTCCGCCGGTGGCTGCGCGAGAAGATCGAAGGCGGCGCGCGGAAGACGCCCCGCCAGACAGGCCGGAAGAATCACACCACGCTAGAGGTCAAAGATGGGCCCGCCGAACTTGTTGCCGATCCCGTGGAATGAGCGGGATATGTTACCCGATCCGGAAGAGGTGCGTATCTTAGGAAGAATTGCTGCGCTGCCTCGTAACTACAAGAAAGGCACACGCGCGCAGTTCATCCTGTGGTATGCCGCCGGCAAACCACGCGAAGAGATCCTTGCGGCGTTGCACGTCAGCGAGGATTCACTTCGCCGCTGGTACACCCGCTGGGTAGACGAAGGCCTTGACGGCTTATTGCATCTCGGTGAAAGCAGTCTTGAGCGCGTGATCGAACATGTTGCGCGTGAAGACCCGGCACTGGCCAGTCGCATACGCACTGCCATTGCGCGTGTGCGAAGCCTCGTCCCCGATGAAGATTGGAACGAAGAAAACGAACACCCTGTACAGGAGGTCACGATGACTAAAACTAATGAGACCTTGATTGACCAAAATCAACCCGAATTGTGGGAGATCCCCGTGAAAGCGATCTCGCCCAATCCCGATCAGCCGCGCACCGAATTCGACGAGGCGGCGTTGAATGAATTGGCCGACTCGATTCGTGAGCATGGCCTGATTCAACCGGTGGTGGTCACGCCCAACGGTAGCGCCGATCACTTCGTCCTAGTGGTCGGTGAGCGTCGCTGGCGGGCCGCCCAGCTGGCCGGGCTGGAAGTGATTCCCGCCATCGTGAAACGGCAGGTGGATGATCGCGTCCGGGCCGAAATCGCGCTGATCGAAAACGTGCAGCGCGAAAACTTGAGCGCCGCCGACGAAGCGCGCGCCTATCAAGCGTTGTCCACGAAGTATGGGTATAGCGACGAGCAGATTGCGCAGCGGGTGGGCAAGGCGCGTACGACGGTCGCTAATCTCAAGCGGCTGCTGGCCTTGCCGACTGAGGTGTTGGAGATGATCGGTGAGGGGCAAAACCAAATCCCGCAGGGTGTGGCCCGGCGGCTGGTGCCCCTGGCCAGGATCAAACCGGAGGCCGTCAGCACGGCAGCCAAAGAGATCGCGGCCGATCCCGATCAGGTGGATCGGATCGTCGAGCAGGCCATCAATCACAATGCCATCCAGATTCACTTTGGGTGGGATGCTCGATGGCCGGAGTCGCCAACGACCGTCACCGCTGGCCAGACTACAGGCGGCGTCGAAGTACGCGCCTGTGAAGGCTGTCCGTGCTCGATGCGGATCGGCCAAACCTGGTATTGCTCTGACAAGACTTGCCACGAGGCGAAAGGCGGGTGGTTCGTGCAGGAAGAATTACAGCGTGTCTCGCACGCGCTCAAGATTCCGCTGGCCGGGCCGGATGAAAAGGTCACGCCGTTCAAAATTGAATATTCGACGGCGCCGCGCATCACGACCTGGTTGAAGGCGAAGCCACGCCCGGATCATTTGCGGCTCGTGCCGCTGCCAGTCGGGTGGCACACGGGCTGGCAGGACAAGGAACTGCTCAAGTCGACGGTGGTGACGCTGGCTTCAACTGCTGGCGACATCGAGAAACTGTTGACCAGTCGCGCGAAGGACCCGCAGCCTGCACCGCCGGCCGATGAATCGCCGGAACAAAAAGCGAAACGCCAGGCCGCTGAGGAAAAGCAGCGGGACGAAAATCGGGTCGAACGCGCGTTGGCGCGTAAGGCCAAAGCCGACGTGTCTTGGCTGGGGGTGCACACGGCTGAGATTCTGGCCGGACAGTTAACGGCCAGCGGCGCCACGCTCGACTACTTGAGCGAGTTCGTGTGCAACCGGGTGCGTCCAAACGGGCACTGGGTGGAAATCGAAGACGTGATCAAGGACGTGGAAAAAGCCGTTGAAACGGTGTCTGACAAAAACGCCGAAGATTTGCGCCGTCGGTTGATTCTGCTCAGTCTGCTGAATGAGAAGTGCAGCCACTACGAGCCGAAGCAGATCTACATCTGGGATCACGTCGAGGCGAAGGTCGAGGAACTGGCCGAAGAACTGGGTCTCAAATTGCCAACGGGGTGGAACAAACCGCCGCTTCATCACACGGAGGCCAATTGCTGGATGTGTGGTGAATTCACCAGCCTGGATCGCATCACCAAGCGTGATGAAGAAGAGGGTTGGCAAACGGCCGTGGACAGCACGGTGACATGCTCGGACGAATGTCGCGCGCAGGTCAAGCCCGGCCAGTCGAGCAAAGCGACGGCGAAGAAATCGGCGAAGCCGACCGCAAAGAAGGTTACGAAGAAAGAGGTAAAGAAATAAATACACCCTTCAATGCACCACTGGCGATGCTGAGCATGGCCGAGGTCGCACGCCGCATGAGTGTCTCCAAGCGCACGGTCCTGCGTTGGATCGAAAGCAGTATTCTGCCGGCTGTGCGCATCGGCGATGTCATTCGGGTCGATCCGCAGGATCTGGATCAAATGCTCACTCATCACCGCGTGGCTCCGCGCGCGGAAAGCGGCGGCGAAGCAGTCGAAGACGCAGGCGAGTGATGAGCCGTTTTCCTTTGAAGCATCAGAAAGAACGGCAGCGCCTGTCCTGCGGTTGCGCGCTCATCAGTCTGGTGGCGTTGCTGGTGTGGTGCGCCGCCCGCGGCTTGTTGTTGCCGATTGGGCAGTAAGACGAATCAACGATCAACCCTACCGCATCGTTTTGATGCGGTAGGGCTTTTGCTGATGAACACACCATGTTCAAGGAGGTTACTATGCATATCTTGCACGTCAAAATCTCGACTGCCTACCAGCCTAATCTCTGGGAAATGGGCAGCATCTTTGCGGTCAAGAAAATCATCGCCGCGGCCGTCGACGTGGCTCGCCCCGAAGCGATCGCCGTGGACGAACCCTTCATCTTTGGGCGAGAGGTCGCGTTGAACTTTTGGATTGCGGCGTTGTTCGGAATTGATCCGATCTACACGCTGGCCTACTTGAAAGCCCACCTGCGTCACTACCGCGCGGTGCTGGTGCAGATCATCGCCGATGAGGGTGTGACGGAAGTGACCCTGGGCAGGCATCCAGAACTCACGACTGAGGAGATTCTCTTGTTGTTCCGAGTTGTGGAAAACCACCTGTCGCCGGAAAGCCTCACGGCGGACGGCGAGCGTCCACGGGTCGAAGTGCGCCGGCTGGAGAAGAAGTGGCAGGCCGAGCGCGATTTGCTGGTTCGCTTGTTGAAGCGCGAACCGACGTTCGAGGAGCTGTATCCCGACTCGCTGAGCGATGCGGGGGCGTGATGGATACGATCGTGGCTGTCGACGTGACGCCGCGCTGGATATTTGGTCATACCTGTCTTGATGAGGTCTGCGACAAACAGGGACGCCCCATCTCCGAAGTCAACGCTATGGCGTTAATCCATCAACGTCTCAATGTCCTGATGACCGCAGGTTCACCCGGCTTTGGTGAACTCCACAACGTCCGCACCGTCGTTGCCGTGGAACTGGAAAGCCTGCACCGCTACCGGCTACTGGGCCTGAAAGGCGATCGGCTGTTGTTGTGTGGTGTCTATGGCGACGAATGCGTATTCACGGCTGCCCGGCAGATCCGGCGGCGCGGTTATCCCGTCGCGCTGCTCGAAGACGTTTGCCTGTGGTCAGCCCCGCTGCCGGTGTTGTTGGAAGATGAGCGTACGGCGCGGGAACTCAACACCGTGCCTCGCTTACGAGCACTCGATCTATGGCCGAATCTGGCGCAACTCGCAGCTGAGGCTGAACTGCCCGGTCTCTGGGCCGGTGACTTGCCCAGCCTGTAAACCGGCAAGCCGGAGCGACTTAACCTTTGCTCCGGGGCTTCGGAGCGGGCCACAGTAGCAACTATCCGGCCTGGGCTGCACAGCCCAGGCCGCCACTGAGAGGAACACTATGGCTAATATGACCAGTTTTTCAGTCGACTGGGAGGTTCAGCGTGGAGCCGCGCGGGCCAACCTCGATATCGTCGGTGACGAGCACGGCCTGATGCTCCAGGTATACGACCAGACGGACACGTGGAATTTGAAGTTCGTCCAGATCGCGTTCGACGAACAGGGCCGGCTACTGCTGTTCGTCCACGACACTGCGGAGTACGCCAAGACAGATCAAGTCCTGGCGGTCACACTGCTGACCGAGCACTCCACCACGCCGCCAGGTGAGGTGGCGGGATGACCTCCCGTCGTGACGGACGGACCTGCCGAAAAGCAAGCCCCGGAACGCCGCAAAACAGGACGCCGAGGCCGCAAAATGGGCACGCTGTTGCAAAATGGGCGGCAGAACCTTGCAGAATGCCCCGCGCAACCTTGCAAAGTTGATCTTTTTCCAGAATGGTTGATCTGGATCAACTTCAGATCAACATCCCTGGAGGTATCCCGCGGATGGCGCGCTGTGGCAGCGCCGCTGCCTTTGGAACCTACTGCACCTCATTCGTGCGGTAGGCCAATCTCTTCATTGGTCACGGGATAACCGCTGCGCGGTGGCTGACGCCCGGCGGGTGTTTTCTGAGAAACAGATCCCGCCCCGGGTGTTTCCCCTCTGCGGGACAACGCCCTGCGTTGGGGTCGTTCTGTGGAAACAGCGCACTGGCCGTCGCCCTTCATTCTTTCGTTCTCATTGCTCATCCTCTTTAGATGAGTATTGAGTCTGCATCTACCTTGAGCATCTTCGATGCTCACCACGTGCCTCACCCTGTATCTACCTCGTCGTTCCCGACGGTCAGCGGTTCTTTGCCACTGGCCGGCACCATGTCGATCCATCTCACGCTGCGCGCCATGCTGTTTCTGGCGCCCTGTGCTCTTGCCAAAAAATCACGATGTGCTCGCCCATGCGAGCAGGAAGGAGCAATCTATGAAACGAGCGTTGGTTTTCTATCCCGTCAATGTCGAGGCTGACCAGCCAGACGAAACGCTGGCCGAGTTTGTCCATGCGTGGGGGCAGTTGCACCCCGATCACCCGTTGATCATCGCGGCCAAGCCGCACGGCGCGCAGGTCTATCTCGTCGTTGGCGCGTCGGCTGATCTGGCGGACGAAGTGTTTGTCGACCGGCGCGCCGGCGCGAAGCCCTGGCCTGATCTACCTGTCATTTGGGCGGATGGTGGCCCAGAGGTTTATGGCTCGATCGGCGGCTTCACGAGCCAAACCAGCATCACGCTGGAAGATCTGCTGCGCGTGGTGTATGGCACCCTGTCCCGCCAGGCACTGGTCGAGAAACTGACCGGAGTGCTGAGCGCGCTTGATGACGCTTCGTCCGTCGTCGATGCCGGCGAAGATGAAGCGTACGCGTATCAGTCTGAACTCCATGACCTGCACGTGCTGCTCGATCGGCTCCAGCGGGGCGCTTATCTCGTTGAGGAGCCGTTGCCAGTCCCAGCGATTACGACTGGCCAGTAGCGCTTCGTTATCGATCTCGTGGTCGGTTACGAAGTTTTTCAGGAGGTGGCTATGCCCATGACGACCATGACCATTGCAGCGTATCTGGCCTTGCCCGCCGAACAACGGCCGGCGGTCGCCTACCACGGCGAGACAGTGGAAAAGATCTACCGTGACCCGACTTATCCCACCGGCGATCGCTATGTGATTCGCTTGGGCGGCTGGGGAATGGGCAGCAAACGCGGCGACACGTTGCTGAATGTGTTGCCAAGTGAGGCCGGCGATGTTTAGCGATCTGCTTGATAGTGCCTCCCTGCTGGAAGGCCTCTATCGGGAGATCGTTGATACGCGCCCACTGGGCCAGGCGGTTAAAGCCGACGACCTGAACCGAGAATATGAGCATGCATGGTGCGTGTTGCGCAACATCAGGCTGAGTGATCTGGCTGATGGGTACGCTGAACGGTTCGCTGATTTGCTGGCGCGGGACGAAACGCTCGACGCCATTCTGGATCGGCTGCAGGAGGTTGACCAAGAATATGCCAAGATGATCCTGTCGGCCGAATATCCCGAAGATGAGGAAGCCCTGGCGTTCACGTCGGCGATGGCCCTGCTGGTGATGTTGTTCCGGCGGCTCGAAGATTGCGGCGTGGTGCGGATGTGGTCACCGGATGAGGTGGCTGACTGGCTGGCCGAGCACGCGGCCCAGCTGGGTGGCAAGCACGGCCAACTGGCGTTGTTTTGAAAGAGTTCGCGCGGACCGCGCGAATCACGATGTGTCCGTCCGAATGGGGCGGACAAAAGCTTACTATCATGAAGTCAAGGCCGTTTTTTCAAGCGAGCGAATAAGAGCATGAATAGAACTCGCAACGAAATCATTGGAGCCACCGGTTAGGGATATGGACCGACCACCACGTGGCGGACTGAATGAGCCAAGCCTGACACGATAGGTGAGCGACCAGCAAAGTGCTGACGGGCGCTGCGTCCCTATCCTGGTATGCGAGCGTGATGAAGCGCTCCCCTTACGTTATTCAGGGTATCAGAGCCGGGGTTCGGGAGCTGGCCAAGCTTTAGGGCGAGGGCGAGCCTCCAGGAGGACAGCGGCAGGCTCCCGAACCACCTGACCCGTCGGGTCAAGACTTGACTCAGAAAGCCCGGTGACGGGTTGCACGGCATGACCTGCGACGCAAGGACGGAGTACGGTTACATGTTGGCCTCTTTGTTCAGAATCAGGGTGTGAGACGACTGATCGCGCAAGACCGCCCACAGCATGCCCAGGGCCTTGCGGGCAGTAGCGACGCGGGCCACACCCGCGGGCTTGGTGACTTGCAGGTGTTTGCTGTAACGGGACAGCACCGGTTGATGCAGGATGAGTGTGGCGGTCGCGTTCATCAGCGCGCGGCGCAGATAGACATCACCCGCTTTGAGGATGTGGTTGCCTTTGCCGCGGCGTTGGCGATTGCCAGAATCGTTGCGACCGCTGACGAGACCCGACCGGCGAAAGACAGGCGCGGCCGCGGGGTAGTTATCGGGATCACCGATGGCGGCGGCTAAACTGGCGACTTGGACGGCGCTCAGGCCCTTGAGCGTGGTCCAGATCTGGTAAGGGGTCGAGGCGACCAGCGCGGTCAAGCGTGTTTCGAGCTGGGCGAGATGAGTTTGCACAGTCTCCAGTAAGGCCAGGTCATGCTGCAGCAGTTCGCAGCGAATGGTGACCAGTTCGATGTCGGGTAACAGGGTTTTGCGGGCGTGCGCGATGAGTTTAGCGGCGGTTTGAGGGCCGAGCCGACAGTGGTGTTCGTGAAACAGCTGCACCAGTTGTTGAGGCGTCAGGGCGCACAGGTCATGCGGATTGGGGCAGAGGCGGATCAGGTCTTGCAAGGTCTGGCACGTCCAGAAATCCGTGTTGAATACCGGCGTGTAGCGCTGGCGGGCCGCTTCATCCAGCAGGATCAAGCCCGGAAAGATGCGGTCGAGATGACCGATGATCTGGTTCTTGAGGATGTTGACCAGTTTGACTTTGCCCAAGCGCACGCGGTCGAGTTGCTGCAATTGCAGATAAACGCCTGTGGCCGGGCGGTAACGGGTTCCTTCGCCCCGACGGAGCAAGTCCCCGATGGCGGCCACGTCAATCTGGTCCGTCTTTTCACGCCGCATGAGCTGCTGGTCACGGTTGTGCTTGACGGCAAAACTATTGATGAGGGTGACGGGCTGGGCGTGCTGGAGTAGATGCCGCGCCAGATTTTCGAAATAGTGACTGGTCGGTTCCATCCCGACCAGCACGACTTGGGCCTGAGTGTCCGTCTTGGCCCGTGCGATCGCCTGGCCTAACTGCTCGAACCCGCTCTGATAGATGTCGATGTCAAAGGTCGGCGTCACAATCTCGCCGAGCCCATTGTGGATCATGACCACATGGAAGTATTTGCTAATGTCCAGAGAGACGCACAAGATGTGTTCCGGGGCAATCCCCCGGACAAGATCAGCAAAGGCCTGACCGCGTGGCCCACGCAGATGAGTGGTTGGTTTCTCGTTCATGGGAAAACCTCCTGGCAGGGATGAGTGTCCCCCCGGCGAGGCTAGCGCAGGAAACAGGGTGTGTGCGTCTCCCCGTGTTGTCAATGAGAGCCAGCCTCGCTTTAGGGGGCACTCTTACTCTATCGCAATTGGGTGACGAAAGCACAAGTCACCCAAAATCCATAATACCAGGAGGACTCTATGAGCAATCTGTTGCAAGCGTGTCGAATGTTGATCGATGACGCCTATCTCGGGCGCTTCTTCGTCAAGATCGCGCCCGCGGGATTTGATCGTTTCAAGGCGGCGGTGGAAGACACGGCACGCCTGATCGATCCCGATAAGGTGGCGATCATCCTGCCGGTGACGGCGTGGTCGATCCTGGCAGAAACGCTGGCCATGGACGCCGCATCGAGTCACATCGATCGGGCGTTGCGGGAAGAGATTCAGACCGCGCTGGGCACGATCGAGACGGTGCAGTTGTTGGTCGAACCGGCGAATGTGGTCACGCCAGCGACGGCGTTCGATCTCGTCACAGCAGCGTTGTTGTTGCCGGCGGAGGTGGCTCCGTGAAACGCGGTTACCGGAGGCTGGCGGTGAATCATCTCATGCGGTTGTCGTGTGAGATGAAGAAATTTGACGCGGTGGATCTGCATGTCGAATCTGGCAAGGCAACGCTTGAAATGCGCGCCAAGCGCAAACGAGCGACGTTCGTGCGCGATATGGCCGCACTCCTGGTTGCGTGGTTCCTTGAAAAGAAAGGGCGCAACTACGTGGAGGTGGAGCTTATCGCGCCGCCGCTGACGGAACAAATCCCGCCCGGCTGGGAGCGCTGTAGCGGCCCCCTGATCCTGACGGTGCAGCGGCGCGATGGCAAGACGCCGCACCAGCTGCGAGTTGAAGCCGAGGCCGAGCGCGACGCGCTTCTGGCGCAAGTCAGGCCGTCCGACGGTCTCAGGGTCTATCCGGCCTATGCCGGCGGACATGACCCGCTGAGCCTGGTCGCGGCATGGAACGCGTTGCATCCCGACACTCCGCTAATCGTGGTTGATGATGCGTTTGTCACGTGCCAGGCGTACCTGGTGACCGGTGCAGCGTATGAGACGGCGCAGGCCACGTTGCGTGGCTTGCCCGATCGTCCGGTAATCTGGCTGGACGAGGATCGCACGACGGCTTTCTTCGCCGATCGGGAAGGGTTTCTCGGCGGGCACGGTGCAGATTTCGCGGCGGTGTTTCCACTAAAACATACGCCCATCACAGTCTTTGACAACCAGGAGGACGAAGACACTCATGCGCGTGACGCGATCACCGCAGCCGATGTGCGCCATGTGCTGGATTGTCTGGCCTGGAATCCTGCCGACAAGAAAAGCGATCTGCTGGCGTCTATCCGTGATGCTCAGGATGCGCTGAACGCCTTACTTACCAGGGAAAGCAAACCCGCATCAACACCTGATCCCGATGAAGCCAACCGCGAGCAGATCATTGCAGC
>PMCF01000399.1 GCA_003154115.1 Anaerolineae bacterium | reverse complement strand
GGCATGGTAGACACCGAGACGGAAATACCCGGCCGCAAGGAACGCGGCATGGACCGTGACACGTTCTTCGGCAGCGCCACGGTGAACAGGCTATCCGCCTGGTGACGACTGCGTGCCGACACCTTGAGTCGGAAAAACGTGGCGTTGTCGTAGCGCCAGATGCGCTCATCGACGACGCCCTTCAGGGTTGCTTCAGCAAACATAGTGATTCCTCCGTGAAAGTGAGCTGACATGGTGTTGGTCTGCCGCGCGCCGCCGAACGACT
Source organism: Anaerolineae bacterium (assembly GCA_003154115.1). Lineage (GTDB taxonomy): Bacteria > Chloroflexota > Anaerolineae > Fen-1058 > Fen-1058 > Fen-1058. Next base: position 4,744 of record PMCF01000399.1, on the reverse strand, counting down.
GCCGCGTGAGCCAAACGAAAAGGCGCTGATCGCCAAATGCGATCGCGCCTGTTTTTGTTGCGAGGTGCCCCTGCCCGTTACTGCGCGCCGGCCCGTTGCTCGACGCTGGAACAGGGAATGTGTATAGCTAGACTGTATCAAAAAGACAATGACTTGTCAAGCCACCCATTGACCACGCGTAATATGTCTTGTCTTGTCAGGAATCGGCAAAACCGATAAGATCAGGTATATTCCCGCAGTTCCGGCCGGCCCGGCGGTTTATAAGGCCACTTGGGAATTGCAAAGGAACAGATCATGGACAACAAAGATAGGCGCGACTCCCAAATGGGTGCTACCGCTGTTGGCTGGGGATAATTCGCGACCATCCTGCAGTGCGCAACGGACGATCGATCGGGTAAACTTAACGGCATCTCTCTCGCTCAAGGAGTCCGCCGTATGCGCACCGCCGACCTGTGGCTGTTGACCGTGTTGCTCTGGCTGGGCCTGTCCTGGCTCAGCGTGTATCTGGCCAGTGGGCTGACCTCGGTGAGCCGCCTCGCCAGCCTGCGGCCCCGAAGCTCCAAGCCGCTCACACCCCGTTCCGAAGACGATTGCCCCCACTGCCGAACGACCCCCGTCCGATCCACCCGACTGCGCCTAGCCGATCCTCCACCGCCGCCTTGGAACCAAGTCAAAAACCTCCGCGGCCGGAGGAAGTTCATCCGCACCGAAGGCTACGCGTGCCTCAATCCCGACTGTCGGTATCGCCTGATTACAGATGCGCGGATCCACGCGCTCGTCGGTGACGGTTTCCACGGCCATGACCGCATTCCCGATTTTCGGTGTCAAGCCTGCGGCCGCAAATTCTCCGCCCGCCGTGACACGGCACTCTATCGCCTCCGCACCCCGGCCCNNGGCTAACCCGCGCCGGACTTCACGCTCAGGCCTTGCATGAGCACTTCAGTCACGACCTGCAACTCGCTCACGTCCAACTCGACGAACTCTTCACCCACATCCGTCAGGCCGCGCACGATCTCTGGCTGTGGGTCGCCTTGGACGCCACCACCAAGTTCATCCCGGCCTTCCTCCTCGGCCCACGCACTCAGGACCTAGCCCATCACCTCATCCATCAAGTGCGCCAGACCCTGGCGCCTGCGCACCTTCCCGTCTTCAGTAGTGATGGCCTGAAACTGTATTTCTACGCGCTCACCGCCCACTTCGGTCAGTGGGTTCAAGACCTCGGTCAGCCCAAACCAGTCTGGTGCGCCTTGCCCGGCTTGCTCTATGCCCAGGTCCAGAAGATTCATCGGCGCCGACGCCTGATCCGCGTCAACCGGCAGATGCTCTGCGGTTCACTCGAGGCCTTCACCGCCCGCTTACTCGTCCTAGGCTTGCCGGGTCACATTCAGACCGCGTTCATCGAACGGGTCAATCTGACTCTGCGCCGCAGTCTCGCCCCGCTCGCCCGCCGCTCGTGGAGTTTAGCCCAACTGCCGGGTGAACTCACGCTCCAACTCGAATGGTGGCGCGCCTATTACCATTTCGTCCGCCCCCATCTGGCCTGCCCATGTCCCCCGCCGGAGGCGGGGGTGGGCCGGTGCGTACGTCAAAAACTGGATCAGCCGCGTCCGCGCGGCGGTCGACGCCGGGCTCAACGCTTCGCGGCCTGGACGCCAGCCATGGCCATCGGGCTCACTCAGCGGCCCTGGTCGGTCTTGGAGGTGCTCAGCTTCCCTTTGCCGAACAACTAAACCTTCCCGCCTGACAAAAAACGCAGCACCTCTTCAGTGACTGCGCTTGGGCTCGTCGCGATGGGTCACGACGGCCGGTCACTCGACCGTCCTATCTGCCCGACACCCCCCTCCCGAATTATCCCCCGTCAACAAATGTAGCACCCGCTGCTCCGGGATCACGCCGCCGTTCTTCTTCCAGCGCGCCACCTGTCAGCCGATCGGCAATCTCGGCCAACAGTTGGTTGAGTCCGACGATCTGCCTGTCCCGCGTGACAAGCCGCGCGTTGAGATCGGCGTGGATGTCACTGATTAGGCCTCGCGCCGTCGCGGTGGCCGCGTCCAGGGGCGGCGGGTCAGCGCGCCCCCAGGCCATCGTCGGCTTCTTCCAGTGACCGCAGCGCAGCCTGCACCGCTTGCTGCGCCGGATCAAACGGCGTAGCCCCTACCGCCCAATCACTCACGGCCTGAGCAGCCGCCATGAGCACAGCGCGGCGCTCGACCAGGGCGGACAAGCCGGCCTGCCAGCGAGCGGCGATCTGCTCGGCCACAATCTGGGCCTGCACGGGATCAGGTGTCGGCGCGTTCAGCAGCGCGGCCAGCGCTTCGGCATCGCGGCGCAGGCCGGATAGTTCAGTGGCGTAGGCGGCGTGCGCCTGGCGCACCTGCCAGTCCGTCCAGGTGAAGACGCGCGCTGGGATGGGCGTGAAGGCGCGACCTGATATCAACAGCGCAGGCAAGGCCAGTAACGTGATGATGGCCAACGGGATCAGGGTTCGGCGCAGACTTAGACGAATGATCATCGATGACTCCGGGTAACAAAAAAGCGCACCTGTCCCAGGGACAGATGCGCCACTCTTGAAATTATATGCCGGAACGGGTGCTTGTCAAGCGTCTGATTGAGTACGCAAATCAAAAGAATCGAACCTATCACGGTGGTAAAGTGACAAGATGTTTACACGAAACGATTAAGTAGTGGACATCCCGTGCTACCCGTGTTGTATTGCCCAGGACGAAGTGAGAAGAAACCGCCCCGAAATTAACTGATACTTTTCGGCTGCTCCAACCGCGTGATTCAGCGAGATGAAATCGGAGTACAATGATCAGACAGGAGCAGCCTCATGAGTACGAACAACCGCAAGCCACGTCGTCAATTCTCAGCCGACACGAAACTACAAATCCTCAAGGAGGGCCGCCACACCAACCTGAGCCTCAGCCAGGTCTGCGAGCAGTACCAGATCAGTCCGACCCTGTTCTATCAGTGGGAACGGCAGGCCGATCAAGCGGCGTTGAAAGCCCTGACCGGCCAAGCGCGAGGCCGGAAGAAAGTCCGACCCGCCGAAGAACAGTTGCGGGCCGACGTCCAACGGTTGCAGGCCGTCATCGCCGAACTCAGCGCCGAGAATCTGCAACTAAAAAAGGGGCGTTGGCGATAGCGCCCGGCCGACGTTACACCGCGGTCGAAAAGGCGACCATCTTGGCGACGATTACGCGTGCACAACAGCTCTGTCCGGAACGCAGTCTGACGGCGATTCTGGCCGATCTGGGCCTCCCGCCCGCGACCTACTATCGCTGGCAAGACCGTGCTGAACGTCAGCAACTGACTGATCGCGTAGTGGTGCCGTCACACACGGCCCTGCCGCCGACGCCTCAGGAAATCGACGGTGTTGTGCAAGGGGCGCAGCGCCACCTCTTGCTCGGCTACAAACGGCTTGCCTACGCGCTGATGGCTGAAAACAAGGTGTTTTTGCGGCCTTGGCTGGTGCGCGACATTCTGGACCAGCATCAGCTGCTGGGCCGCCGCGCTCCGATGCCCGAGCCGTTAGTGCGACCACCCGTGGCGGACCATCCCGATCAGCGCTGGCACACCGACCTCAGCATGTGGTGGTTCGACGAGCAGTGGTTCTGGATGATCGACATCCTGGATGCCTACAGTCGCTATCTCGTGCACTGCGAACTCTTACTCACCGCCAAGACCGATGCTGTGGAACGGGCCGTGCAACGCGCGCTAGACACCTTGGCGGGCCGCCCGCGCCTGCCGGGCGAACCGCAAATCGTACATGATGGCGGCCCGCAGTTCGTCGGCCACGATTGGGTGCAATTCATGCACGCCGTCGGCGCCACGGATGTGCGCACGCATCCTTATCACCCGCAATCCAATGGCCGCGATGAACGCGTCCATCGGACGTTCCGCGAAGAACTGCCCATTGAGCCCGAGGCGATGTTGTATGAGGCGCGCACGATAATGCTCGACTATCGCGAGTACTACAACCACCGCCGTCCGCATTCAGCCTTGCAGTATCTGTGCCCGGCGGACTATTATCGCGGTGATCCGGCAGCACGCCTGGCCGAACGTGAAGCAAATCTGCGAGCCGCCGCCATCGCACGGGCGACTTATTGGCAACGGGAAAGGGACCAAGCAGCCGAAAGTCTCAGTTAATTTCCACCCCCTNNCTTCTCACTTCGTCCTGGGCAATACAGTGTTCCTTGCAACCCTTAGAGATCGCTATCTGCCCGGCGATGACCTGCGTGATGAGCTGCAAGAGCTCTACGAGACTGTACGGGGCGCAATTGCGCGACAAGATCATCCTGTGCACGCNNTGCGCGGGTGAAATCAGCCGAACAGATAGGCATCCGTGTGATCGGCTTGTTTCTGGGCGAGGACGAAGAGGAACTGCGCAAGATGAAGTTGCTTTTCCCGCGCCTGATCGTGACGACGCCGGAGCGCTTGCCGGAGAAGTTGGGCAGCATGTTAATCAGTCTGGCGTGAAAGCACAAGATCAGTGCAACAAGAAGACCTCGGTGATAAACCGGGGTCTTTTTCATTTCGGCAATTGTCCGTTCGCATGTGTCACTAGCATGGCGCTCGGCATCCATCTAGACTACTGGCTGGCCAACAAGTAGCATTCACTTAGGCAGGCATCCGAACGGACTGGATCTGCACGACACGGCACATGAGCATACTACGCAATGTCAGCGTTCAAAGTAACTACCCGTGGCTTTTGGCCATCTACTATGATGGCAGTGCAAGAGCA
>PMCF01000057.1 GCA_003154115.1 Anaerolineae bacterium | reverse complement strand
ACAAACAGCTCAACTTCGTGCAGCACGTCAAAACGATCCTCGCGATTCACGGCAAGGCCGCCGTCGTCGTGCCGGACAATGTGCTCTTTGAAGGTGGCGCGGGTGAAACCATCCGCCGCAAGTTGTTGCACGAGTGCGATGTGCATACGCTGCTGCGTCTGCCCACCGGCATCTTTTACGCGCAGGGCGTGAAGGCCAATGTGCTGTTCTTCGATCGCAAGCCGGCCAGCGAGACACCGTGGACGAAGCAGTTGTGGATTTACGATCTGCGCACTAACATCAACTTCACGCTCAAGCAGAATCCGCTGGCGCGTGCCGACCTCGACGATTTCGTCGCGTGCTTCAATCCGAAGAACCGCCATCAACGTACCGCCACGTGGTCAGACGCTAATCCGATCGGGCGCTGGCGCGCGTTCACGTATGATGAACTGCTGGCACGCGACAAGGTCAACCTCGACATCTTCTGGCTGCGGGATGAATCTCTGGAAGACACGGCCAACCTGCCCAATCCCGATATTCTCGCTGTGGAGATCATCGAAGACTTGCAAGCCGCATTAGAGCAATTCAGCGAGATTGCCGAAGATGTAGGAGGAGAGATCAACTAGTGTCAACAGAGTGTGTGCACCCTGCCCAAACTCTCTTTGGGCAATTTCCCCCAATGTGCCCGTAGACCTCGACCAGCGTTTACCCTATAATCGCGCCTAATTATGAACGCTTACCTGTCTGTTCTGGCTCTGTCCCTTATTAGCGTGCTCCTTGGCGTCGTCGTCGTCAAGGGGCCAACTTCCGTTGGGCAGGCAATCAGAGCAGCGTAGCAGCGCCCTGAAGCAACACTAAGCACAGGTCACACGCACGAGCCGCCCAACCATAGGGTGGCTCGTTTTATTATCGGTAGGAGCGACTCATCATACAGGAGAAGAGAAGATGACAACTCACTCGACGCAGCGATCGCACCACCTGTGGATGAAGGCCGTCGTCGTGGCCGCCAGGCGCAGCCGCAAACAAATTCAGCGTCCAAGCTCAATCAAGCGGTTTACCCCCACCGCGAAATCCGCCGCAGAAAAAGAAGCGGAGCAATGGGTGGCCGCCATGATGTTCGAACGCTACAACAGTTAACCCATTTTCGATTTTAGATTGCCGATTTTAGATTGATCGCTCGGCAATCCAAAATCCAAAATCGAAAATCCAAAATTCACCATGACTGACCTGAAAAAGCATTCTTCCGCTATTACCGATGGACCCAGCCGCGCCCCGGCGCGCAGCATGTTCAAGGCCGTGGGCTTCACCGATGACGATCTGCGCAAGCCGTTGATCGGCGTCGCCAACACGTGGATCGAAATCGGCCCGTGCAACTATCATCTCAATCGCCTCGCCGCGAAAGTGAAGGAAGGCATTCGCGCCGCGGGCGGCACGCCGCTGGAGTTCAACACGATCTCGATCAGCGACGGCATCACGATGGGCGCGGAAGGCATGAAAGCCTCGCTCATCAGCCGNNAAGACCAATCCCGGCGTGATGATGGCGCTGGCCCGGCTCGATATTCCCGGCCTCGTGTTGTACGGCGGCTCGATCGCGCCCGGTATCTTCCAGGGTCGATCGGTGACCATTCAAGATGTGTTCGAAGCCGTGGGCAAATACACCTCCGGCAAGATCGACGACGCGGGCCTGAAGGCGATCGAGGATGCAGCCTGTCCCGGCGCGGGCGCGTGCGGTGGACAGTTCACGGCCAACACCATGTCCACCGTCATGGAATTCCTCGGCATCTCGCCCATGGGTTCCAATGGCATCCCGGCCATGTCGCCCGCTAAGGATGCCGCCGCCTTCGCCTGTGGTCAACTCGTCATGCAACTCCTCCGCAACGATCTGCGCCCCAGTCACATCTTCACCCGGCAAGCCTTTGAAAACGCCATCATTTCTGTTGCTGCCACCGGTGGATCGACCAACGCGGTGCTGCACCTGCTGGCGCTGGCGCATGAAATGAATGTGCCGCTCGACATCGACGACTTCGATCGCATCAGCACGGCCACGCCCATCATCGCCGATCTCAAGCCCGGCGGGCGCTTCATGGCCGCCGATTTGCACAACGCGGGCGGCATTCAACTCGTCGCGCAGCGTCTATTCGAAGGCGGCTATCTGCACGGCGCTGCGATTACAGTCACTGGCAAGACGCTGCGCGAAGAAGCCAGCCAAGCGAAAGAAGTGAGCGGCCAAGAGGTTGTGCTCACCACCGATCATCCCATCAAAGCTACTGGCGGCCTCGTGATCCTCAAGGGCAACCTCGCACCGGAAGGCTGTGTGGTGAAGATGGCGGGGCACAACATGCTCTATCATCGCGGCCCGGCGCGCGTGTTCGACACCGAAGACGCCGCGTTCGAAGCCGTGAAGAACAATCAGATTGTAGCCAACGACGTCGTCGTGATTCGTTACGAAGGCCCGCGCGGCGGCCCCGGTATGCGCGAGATGTTGGGCGTGACTTCGGCCCTGTCTGGCGCGGGGCTGGATGCTTCCGTCGCGCTGTTGACCGATGGGCGCTTCAGCGGCGCGACGCACGGCTTGATGGCGGGGCATGTCGCCCCCGAAGCGGCGCGGGGCGGCCCCATCGCTGCAGTACACGAAGGCGACATCGTCGTGTTTGACATCAATGCACGGCAGCTCAACGTCGAGCTTTCGGCGGAAGAACTGGCGGCCCGCTTGAAGGATTGGCAGCCACCCGAACCGCATTACAAAGGCGGTGTGATGGCGAAGTACGCCAATGCGGTGTCATCGGCATCCAAAGGGGCAGTGACGATTTAGACACGCAACACGCAATACGCAACACGTGGTGCGTGGTGCGTGTTCGTCAACAAGGAGAGCGAGATGAAACTGACCGGTGCAAAAATCATTTGGGAATGTCTGTTGCGCGAAGGGGTCGATCTAGTCTTCGGTTACCCGGGCGGCACGATTCTGCCCACGTACGATGCGATGCTGGATTATCCTGCGATCCATCATGTGCTTTGTCGCCACGAGCAAGGCGGCACGCACATGGCCGATGCTTACGCGCGCGCTTCCGGCCGCGTGGGCGTGATGTTCGCCACGTCCGGCCCCGGTGCGACGAATACCGTCACCGGTCTCGCCACGGCGATGATGGATTCATCACCCGTCGTGTGCATTACGGGTCAAGTCCCGACGGCACTCGTCGGCCTGGATGCCTTTCAAGAAACCGATGTAACCGGCGTCACGCTGCCTGTGACCAAGCACAATTATCTGGTCACGCATCCCGAAGATATTGCGCGCACCATCCGTGAAGCGTTCTACATCGCGCGTACGGGACGCCCCGGTCCGGTGCTGGTCGACATCACCAAAGACGCCCAGCAAAAAGATACCGAGTTCGATTGGGATTCAGCCGAGCCGCATTTGCCCGGTTATCGACCTGATCTGCACGCCTTGCCCGAAGAATATGAGAAGGCGCTCAACTTGATCCGCAGCGCCAAGCGACCGGTGATCCTCGCGGGGCGCGGCGTGTTGCAATCGGGCGCCATGCGCGCCGTGCAGGAATTCGCCGAGAAGACCAATACGCCGATCGCGCTGTCGCTGCTCGGCATCGGCGGTATTCCCGCGAATCATCCGCTCAACCTCGGCATGATGGGGATGCACGGCGAGGCGTGGGTCAATCACGCGATTCAACAGGCCGATCTCTTGCTGGCCTTTGGGATGCGCTTCGACGATCGGGTGACGGGGAACGTCAAGACTTACGCCCCCAAGGCGCAGAAGATTCACATCGACATCGATCCCTCCGAGATCAACAAGATCGTCAAGGTCGATGTGGCGCTGGTGGGCGATCTGTGCGACGTGCTGCAAGAACTCATGCCGCGCGTGCAGGTCGGCGATCACAGTGAATGGATCGCGCACATCGACGAGATGAAAGGCGATGCGGCCGTGCGCGATATTCAGGGCCTGCCCGACACCGGCCATCTGTACGCGGCGCATGTCATCAACGATCTGTGGCGCTACACCAAAGGCGAAGCGTTGATCTGCACTGATGTAGGACAGCACCAGATGTGGACGGCGCAGTATTACAAACAGAACCGACCGTTTAACTTCATCACATCGGGCGGCCTCGGCACGATGGGCTTCGGCCTCCCCGCCGCAATCGGCGCGAAGTTGGCGCGGCCCGACGCCAACGTCTGGTCGATCTCCGGCGACGGCGGCTTCCAGATGACGCTGGCCGAACTGGCGACGGCGGCGCAGGAAGGCATCAAGGTCAACGCCGCCATCATCAACAACGGCTACCTCGGCATGGTGCGGCAGTGGCAGGAGTTCTTCTACGACAAGCGCTACGCGGCCACGCCGATGCTTAGCCCTGACTTTGTGAAGATCGCGGAGGCGTATGGTCATAAGGGCATTCGCGTCACGCAGCGATCGGAAGTGGAAGACGCGCTGCGCGAAGCCGAGGCTTATCCCGGCACGGTCGTAATCGATTTCCGCGTGGAGAAGGAAGACAGCGTGTACCCGATGGTTCCGGCCGGAGCCGATCTGCACGAGATGATCCGCCGCCCCATTCCGCAAAACGTGATGGTGGAAAACGGCGGCGATGCGGAGTGGGACATCAGTGTGAAATGACAAGATGACAAGATGACATGATGACAAGAAGACAAGATGATCTCTTTAACAAAGTCCTCTTGTCCTCCCTTCTTCTTGTCATCTCTTCAGGAGAGAGCAATGTCTGCACATACTTTCGTGGCTTACGTAGAAGACAAACCCGGCGTGCTGAATCGCGTCGCTTCGCTGTTCCGTCGGCGCGCCTTCAATATCGAATCGCTAACCGTCGGGCATACCGACCAGGCCGGCGTGTCGCGCATGACCATCGTAGTGGACACCGACGACCTCGGCGCGCGCCGCGTGGAGGCCAACCTCTACAAGCTGGTCAATGTGCTGCGTGTCGACAACGTCACCGCGCAGCCCACCGTGGAACGCGACCTCGCCTTGATCAAGGTGACGGCCCGCAACGGCAAGCGCGCGGAAATCCTGCAATTGGTCGATGTCTATCGCGCGCGCGTGGTCGACGTGACGAACGAATCCCTCGTCGTCGAGATCACCGGCACGGAAGACAAGATCGAAAGCATGGTCGACATCCTGCGCCCGTTCGGCATCATCGAGATGGTGCGCACCGGCATCGTGTCGATGACGCGCGGCGCGCAAGCCGTCAGCGCTAATCCGCCGCTGGTCGCGGCGATGATCCCAGAATTGAATTGATGATTGTTGAGTGCTGACACAAGCGCTGCGCTTGGTGCAGTGCGGTTGTTGATTACCTCGCCAACGATCAGCACTTTTCAATCAGAAATCAGAAATCATAAATCGTAAATTCAGGAGAAATCATGGCAAAGTTTAATTTCGGCGGCGTCGAAGAAGAAGTCGTCACGCGCGATGAATTCCCGCTTGAAAAGGCGCGCGAGGTCTTGAAGAATGAAGTCGTGGCGGTGCTGGGCTACGGCGTGCAAGGCCCGGCGCAAGCGCTAAACATGCGCGACAACGGCATCAAGGTGATCGTGGGACAAAAAGAAGGCAGCGCCAGTTGGGACAAAGCCCTGGCCGATGGCTGGGTGCCCGGCGAGACGTTGTTCTCGATCCAGGAAGCCGCCGAGCGTGGCACCGTGATTCAATACCTGCTCTCAGATGCCGGTCAACGAGCGGTGTGGCCCAGCATTGTCGAATGCCTGAATGAAGGCGACCTGTTGTATTTCTCGCACGGCTTCTCGATCGTGTATAAGGATCAAACCGGTGTCGTGCCGCCGCCGCACGTCGATGTGGCTCTCGTCGCGCCCAAGGGATCGGGCCGCAGCGTGCGCCGCAATTTCCTCGATGGATCGGGCATCAACGCCAGTTTCGCCGTGAAGCAGGATGCCACCGGTCGGGCCCGTGAGCGCACCATCGCGCTCGGCATGGCGATCGGCGTCGGCTATTTATTCGAGTCCTCCTTTGAAGGTGAAGTTTACAGCGACTTAACCGGCGAGCGCGGCATTCTGATGGGCGCGTTGGAAGGCGTGATGGAAGCGCAGTACAACGTGTTGCGCCAGCACGGACATACGCCCAGTGAAGCGTTCAACGAAACGATCGAAGAACTCACCCAATCGCTGATTCGTCTGGTGGGCGAGAACGGTATGGACTGGATGTACGCCAACTGTTCGACAACCGCACAGCGCGGCGCGTTGGATTGGAAAGGCCGCTTCCGTGAAGCCGTCGCGCCCGTGTTCGCTGATTTGTATGAAAGCGTGGTGTCCGGCAAAGAGACCGCCATCGTGCTCGCGTCAAACTCCGCGCCCGATTACCGCGAGAAGCTCGACGCCGAACTGAAAGAAATGGCCGATTCCGAAATGTGGCGCACCGGCGCTGCCGTTCGATCGTTGCGGCCGGAGAATTGGAAGAAATAGTCGAGTAGTCACGTAGTCCGATAGTCAGTAGTCAAACGATTGACTGAGTTGGACTACAAGACTACCGGACTATCGGACAGGAGACTATATGACTAACTACGTTCGTATTTTCGATACTACTTTACGCGACGGCGAACAATCCCCCGGCGCGACGATGACGTCCGCCGAGAAGCTGGAACTCGCTCGGGCGTTGGCGAAGCTCGGGGTGGACATCATCGAAGCGGGCTTTCCCGCAGCGTCCCCCGACGATCTGGAAGCCGTGCGCCGCATCGCCATCGAAGTGGGAAATCCAACGGATGGCAGCAAGGCCCCCATCATTTGCGGGCTCGCCCGTGCCACCAAGAACGACATCGACAAAGCCTGGCAAGCGGTGCGCGAAGCGAAGCATCCGCGCATTCACACCTTCCTGGCGACGTCTGAGATTCACATGCAGTACAAGCTCAAGATGGATCGCGAGCAAGTCGTGGAACGCGTGATCGAGATGGTGAGCCACGCGCACAACCTGTGCCCCGATGTGGAGTTCAGCCCGGAAGACGCGGGACGCAGCGATCCCGAATTCTTGTACATCGTGCTGGAGCAAGCGATCAAAGCAGGCGCGACGACGTTGAACATTCCCGACACCGTCGGTTACACCACACCCGATGAATATGGCGCGATCATTGCGGGCATCATGAAGAATGTACCCGGCATCGAGAACTGCACCGTCTCCGTGCACTGCCACGATGATCTGGGGCTGGCCACGGCGAATGCCCTGGCCGGCATTCAAGCGGGTGCGCGGCAGGCCGAAGTCACCATCAACGGCATCGGCGAACGCGCGGGCAACACCTCGCTGGAAGAAGTCGTGATGGCACTGCATACGCGCCGCCCGATCTTCGGGCTGGCCACCGGCATCGACACGACGCAGCTCACGCGCGTGAGCAAACTCGCCAGTAACTACACGGGCATCGTCGTGCCGCCCAACAAAGCCATCGTCGGCGCGAACGCCTTCGCGCACGAAGCCGGCATCCATCAAGACGGCATGTTGAAGCACACGCTGACGTACGAAATCATGCGGCCGGAAACGGTCGGCGTGACGCGCACCCGCTTGGTGCTGGGCAAACACAGCGGCCGTCATGCGCTGAAGACACGCCTGGTCGAACTCGGTTTTGCGCTGAGCGAAGCCGAACTCGACAAAGCCTTCGAGCGCTTCAAGGCATTAGCCGATAAAAAGAAAATCATCACCGACGCCGACCTCGAAGCGCTAGTGGCCGATGAATTCTATCAGCCGACCGAGGTCTTCTCGCTCGACGGCTTGCAGGTGGCCTGCGGCACGATGGGCCTGCCGACCGCGACCGTGCGCCTCAAAGGCCCCGATGGCAAACTGACCATTCAAGCGGCGGTGGGCACCGGCCCGGTCGATGCGTGCTACAAAGCCATCGACGCGATCGTGCAGGTTCCGGCCACGCTGCTCGAATTCGCCGTCCACGCCATCACGGAAGGCATCGACGCGCTGGGCGAAGTGACCGTCCGCATCGAAGCCGAAGGCGGCACCACCGCCACCAATGCGCAGCGCGATTTTGAGCAGGTGCGCACTTTCGGCGGGCACGGCGCGGACACGGACATCATCGTGGCGAGTGTGAAGGCCTACCTGGCCGCGCTGAACAAGATGCTCGTCGCTACCGGACAATACGTCAAACAGCCGGAGATGGCAGCAGTGTTGAATTAACCGCAAACACGCGTATCAAGCAGCCGCGCTCGCCTGGGATCAAATCTCAGACGAGCGCGGTTTTGTTTGTCTGTTATTGCGCTTCATGTGGAACTACTTAACATGCAGGGGGTGATTTACGAGGCACGAATACGAGCGGCCTTGTCATCTTCGCGGCGGCGATCAGCGGCGCGCTCATCCAACAGCGCCTGCGTCAACGACGATTTAGCCGCGTATTTGCCGTACGTCTCGCGGATCGTCGCGTCAATTCTGGCGCGTGACGGGCGGCGCGTAGGGCCCAGCAATCGTCGAATGCGCCGGTAGACATCCGGAGGCAATTCGATCGATTGTCCGTCCGGCGTAATGAGGCGGGCAGAGTGAGACATGATCTTGCGCTCCTGCGTGATTTGAATTGATTATAACATGGGTGCATCTCTGAAACTGTGAGCACAGATGTTCATTTTAGGCGGCCAAGGGCAGTGCGGCATATGCAGCCTGCTCCAGTGTTTTCGCGGATTGCCGAGACAGGGCTGGCTCGTGAAGTGTCATCTTGGGTGGCGCGCTCGGCGTTTCGCGCACCATCACGGTCTGGCAGAAATCGGCGCGCAGCAATTCCCAGGCCGCGGGCCAGCGATCACTCTGGATCAGGCTCCGCAAGGTCAGGATGGCCTGACCGCCACTTGGGGTCCAAGCTGGGCCGATGAAACGAGGGTCAAGGACTCTCTGCTAATGGTGTCCGTTTTTGTTCCGATCCGCCCAAGGCGGCAAACACTTCTCGGCGCTTGGACTGAACCGATCGTCCAAACTTTTCCTTGCACCAAGCTAAGCCTGAATTTCTAACTTCTAACCTCCAACGTCTACTACACCAACAACCGCAGCGGATCTTCCAGATTCTGCTTCACTTCCTGCAAGAACTTGGCCGCTTCCGCGCCATCAGTCACGCGATGATCGGCCGAGATGGTGACTTTCATTGTCTTGCCCGGCACGACCTGTCCGTCCTTCACCACGGGCACCTCACGCACCGAACCCACGGCGAGGATCGCCGCTTCAGGCGGATTGATGATCGCCACAAACTGGTCGACGTCGAACATGCCGAGATTGCTAACGGTGAAAGTGCTGCCTTGCATTTCTTCCGGTCGCGCCTTGCCGTTTTTAGCGCGATTCACGATGTCTTTCGCTTCCCGCGCGATCTGGGCCAACGGCTTCCGATCAGCATCGGCGACGACGACGGTGATCAAGCCCTGCTCCAGCGCCACCGCGATGCCCATGTTCACGGTGCCGTGTCGCACGATCGCATTTTCACCGAACGACGCATTGATGCCGGGGAAGTGAGTCAGGGCCACAGCCGCCGCCTTCAACACCATGTCGTTGACGCTGATCTTGCCCGCTTCGTCGACCAGCGTGTTGAGTTTCGCGCGCAGCGCCATCGCTTCGGCCATGTCGATTTCATTGGTCACATAGAAATGAGGCACGGTCTGCTTGCTGGCGACCATGCGCTTGGCAATGGTCTGGCGCAGCTTCGTCGGCGTAATTTCTTCGGCCTTCAACACGCTGGGACCGAGGATGCTGGGTTGCGCTACTGCCGGGGCTGAAGCCGCAATCGGTTGGGCAATCGCCATCGGCGCCACCACAGGGGCGGCCACGACTGGAACTGCCGCCGCGATCGATTCAAGATCGCGTTTGACGATGCGCCCGCCCGGGCCCGTGCCTGTGAGTTGCGCGAGGTTGATGCCTTTCTCCTGCGCGATGCGTTTCGCTAACGGCGATGCTTTCACGCGACCGTTGCCTTGTGCCGCAGGAGCAGCAGCCGCAGGGGTCGCCGCCCGCTCCGCGACGATCGGTTGTGCCGGGGCCGCACTCTTCGACTCCGCTGCGCTTCGCTCACGCCGTTCCCCAGCCTCAGGCTGGGCGACGCGCTGGGCGGAGTGCTCGGTCACAAGTCCGGCTTCGGCCTTGATCGCCGTGAGATCTTCATCGGCTGCGCCAATGATCGCAATGATGGTTTTTACCGGCACGGTGGTGCCTTCCGAGATCAGAATCTCACGCAGCACACCGTCGCCCTGCGCTTCTGATTCAATATTGACTTTATCCGTCTCGATCTCGACGACGGCCTCGCCGTGCTTGACCGGATCGCCCACCTTCTTCAGCCAGCGCGCGACTTTGCCTTCCGTCATATCAAAGCCCATTTGGGGCATGGTAACTTTTGTAGCCATTCTGAATTACCTCATTGGTGACTGAGGGATTGAGAGACAGCGAGATGGAGAGAAAAATGCGCTCCGTCTCGCTGTCCCTCATTCTCTCCATCCTATTGCAAAGTCGCCTTCACTGCCGCGACCACATCTTTCGCCCACGGCAATGCGTACTGTTCCAGATTCTTGGCGTACGGCAGCGGCACTTCCTTGCTGCCCACGCGTTCGACCGGCGCATCAAGATAATCGAAAGCGTCGCGTGAAATGCGCGCAGCGATTTCGGCATTGACGCCGTACGTGGGCCACTCTTCGGTGACGATGACGGCGTGATTGGTCTTTTTCACCGACTCGATCACAGGCGCGATGTCCAGCGGGCGCAGCGTGCGCAGATCGACGATCTCCGCTTCGATGCCGTCATTCGCCAGGGTCTTGGCGGCTTCCAATGATTGTTGCAACATGCGGCCATAGGTCACGATGGTGCAATCGTTGCCCGCGCGCTTGATATCGCTCTTGCCGATCGGCACGACGAAATCGCCGTCGGGCACTTCGCCCTTTACGCCGTACAATGACGTGTGCTCGATGAAGATCACCGGATCGAGATCGCGAATGGCCGCTTTGAGCATGCCTTTCGAATCAGCCGCGGTGCCGGGGAACACCACCTTCAGGCCGGGAAAATGCGCGAACAACACTTCCAGCGTTTGCGAGTGCGTGGCCGAGAGTTGCCCCCACCCGGCGGCCATGCGCAACACCATCGGCACACTCCACTGCCCGCCGAACATATGGTGCATCTTCGCCGCGTGGTTCACCATCTGATCGAGCGTGAGCAGCGCGAAGTTGATCGTCATGATCTCGGCGACCGGGCGTTGACCACCGATCGCCGCGCCCATCGCCGCACCGGCGATGACGCCTTCCGCAATCGGGGTATCGCGCACACGCTCTTCGCCAAGCTCGTCAATCAGCCCCTTGGTGACGGCGAACGCGCCGCCATACGGGCCAATGTCTTCACCCATCAAGAATACGCGCTCGTCACGGATCATCTCCTCACGCAGCGCTTGCTTCAATGCTTCACGAATGGTAATGACTGCCATTTTTCTGGTTCCTTGTTATTCTAGGCCCAGTCATTCCCGCGTGCTGTAGGCGGGAATCCAGTGATTACATCGGCACGACTCGCCAATGAAAGACTGGATGCCCGACAAAAGCACTCGGGCATGACGGCGAGCGTTAGGCCGCCGGCACAACCATCGCCTGATGTTCCGGCTCGGCGTAAGTGTGATCATACAGCGTCGAAAAATCCGGCGCGGGCGAAGTTTCCGCAAACGCCACAATCTCTTTGATCTCGCGCTCCACATCGGCGTTGATCAAGGCGATGTCTTCGTCGGTCAGGTTCTGCTCGACCAGCAAGGCGCGCACACGCTCGATCGCATCGCGCTTCTTCCACTCTTCGAGCTTCTCCGGATCGCGATACTTATCGGGGTCGGCCACCGAGTGACCTTGATAACGATAGCACAGCGCTTCGATGAAGTACGGGCCTTTGCCACTGCTGGCATGGGCCACCGCTTTCAAAGCGGCTTCGTGCACGGCTAGCGCATTCATGCCATCGACTTGCACCGCTTCAATATTCGCCATGCGGGCTTTGTGGTGCACATCCGTCACGGCCGACGCCTTGTCGATCGCCACGCCCATGCCGTACTGGTTGTTCTCGCACACAAACACCACGGGCAGTTTCCACAACGCGGCCAGATTCAAACATTCGTAGAACTGACCATTATCCGTGCTGCCGTCGCCAAAGAACACCATCGCCACGCGATCTTCTTTAGCGCGCTGGGCGGCCAGCGCCAACCCGACGGCGATGGTCACATGCCCCGCGACGATGGCATACCCGCCCCAGAAATTCTTCGTCGCATCGGCAAAGTGCATGGAACCGCCGCGGCCCTTCGCCACGCCCGTTTCTTTGCCATACAACTCGGCCATCAAGCGCTTGGGATCGAGCCCGCGCACGATGGCATGGCCGTGATCGCGATAGTGCGTCACAATGTGATCCTGTGGGCGCAAGGCATTCACGGCGCCCACGGCGATGGCTTCTTCGCCAATGTACAAATGCAAGAACCCGCCGATCTTGCCCTGCTGATAGGCCGCACGGGCTTCCTCTTCAAAGCGCCGGATCAGCACCATCTGACGATACCAGTGCTTCAGGGTCTCGACATCCAGCGTCGCCACTTGCGTTTCGCCATTGGGCGAAGGCTTCCCCGCTTTCTTGGTTGCTGCTGACATGGGTCTCACTCCATTACAAAAATAAGTTCTGCCTTCATACAAACACCTGCGGAAAACTACACGCAGGTGCTTAAAGGCAAACCGCTTTGGAAATTATACCTGATAAAACCCCGTTGACTAGAGTTTCGTTGCGGAATTTTACAAGCGATCTGGATATTACCCGATCGGGTGATGCGGCACTGTGCCAGCAAAAAGCCGATCGGGCCCGCGTGGCGTCAGCCCGATCGGCTTGGTGAAGCACCGCACGAAGCGATCGTTAGGGTGTCGTGGTCGTAAACGGCACAGTCGCGCTGGGCGTCGGCAACGTCACGGGCGGCTTCGCCTGATTCTGCAAGTCGTTTAGATTAAGAATAAACGGATTGCTGCCATTGCCAGCCGGCAGCATGATCAAGCCGACGTTGGGCGCAAGCTTCTGAATGTAAGTGTAGGTCAACAAATCGGGATTGGTCTTCAAGGCAGCAGCGATCAACTCCAAGGCTTTGGCATCGCCCTGCGCGCGGGTCACAGCCGCTTCAGAATCGCCTGTGGCACGCAATACCACGGCATCGGCCTCGCCTTTGACCTTGGCGCGCAGCTGATCGGCTTCCTGTTGGCTCTTCTGCACCAACAACTTGGCCTGTTCCGACTGCTGCTGCGCGATCTGCTTTTGCTCGATCGACTGGGCATACTCCGGCGAGAAAGTGATATTGCGCAATTGGAACGCGTCAAGGATCAAGCCCTGCTTAGCGAACTCCGCAGCCAATTGATCATTGATCACCTGCTGAAGTTCAGAACGCTTGGCCCCGTAAACGTCTTCCACGGCATAACGGGCTGTCGTGTTGTAGATAATATTGCGGGTGGTGGGCCGCACAAAGCCTTGAATGTAACGGTCTTGACCCTGCCAGGTTCGGCGTAGATCAACCACTTTGGTCGGATCAGCATAATAGCGCACGGTCGCATCCACATACACTTGCTGGCCGTCGGTAGTGCGAGCCTCGACTGCGTCATTGCCCGCCACGGCGCCCTCGCCAGTCGTACCCGACATCGTATACTCTTGCTTCGCGGTGGTGAAGCGATCAACCGACTCGATGAACGGCGTTACGAAGTGGACGCCCGGGCCGATCGGGTCTGGCCGCACGCCACCCTGCGATAGCGGACTGACGACCACGCCGGATTCGAACTGATCGATGAACACCAGGCCAGCGCCCAGTGTCAATAACGCCAGGCTACCGATCAGCAGCACGGCTACTACCAGAACGGAAATTTTGGTGTCACGTCGCTGCGAACGCATGGAGACGACGTAGAACACGTACAGCCCCAAGCCGATCAGCAGTACCCACCCGGCGAGCGTAATAATGGTCGAGATACTCATAGTCTTTTAGCCTCTTTCTTGTTAGACAGATACGATTTGATGGTTCTCCCATTCAGCCAGATTATACTCCCCTCCACCAAAAGGGGGTGACGGCTGTCTGACCGCTGTCCCCCAAATAATAACCGGGCTTCTGTGCGAAACCCGGCTTAGTCCAAGAAACCGGGGTTCTACATCTTATCAGCACAACGGACAAGAATGGAGAAACCCGGTTTCTGTTTTACCCGCCAGCCTGCCCCAGCGCCTTCAGCGCCGAGGCCGCCGCCTCCCCCATCGTCTTGATCATCGTCGTGCGATTCTCCATGGCTTGCTTGACCATCGCTTGATGCAGTTCCCAGATCGCGCCATTCACCTCGCCCGCTGGATCGGTCGGCGCGAGGACGGTCGTATCGCCGTCCAACTTGATCGCAGTGAAGGCGCGCAGCACGGCTTTACCCTCGGTCTTGATTTTGTCCCCGGAGAGATCGGTGGGAACTTGATCGGCCGGGGTGGTGTACGTGCGGACTTCCAACGTGCTGATGTCTTCCATGAAACTGTTCAACTTGGCGGCCAGGTCGGCCGCATACTTTTTAACCGCATCTTGTAACTCGGACATAGCTCTCCTTTGGGTATGGATTAAGGAAACAAGTAGGCAAGGAGATAAGGTGCATCCTGCCTCCTGTATCCTGCTTCAGTTTTTCAACGCCTGTAGTTTCCGCCATTCCTTCAACACATCTTTGACGAAATTCCACACGGCGGGCAGCGCCAGTAATTGCCCGCCGGGTAAACCGAGTTTCACCGCAACGTTCGCCGCGCCCGCGCCGACGACGCCCACCAGGCGCAGCGTTCCCAAACGCCATTGCAAAGTAACGTCGACATTGTGGCGATGCACTTGCATGTCGGCAGCCGTGACCGTGGGAATCCATGTCGTGCGAAAGTCACCCGTCCAGCCGACCGCCGTCCGTCCGATCGGGGTTCCGGCGATCGCCGTCTCAACGCGCGCATAATTGGCGATCATCTCGCGCACTTGCTCTAGGAATTGGCGCCATTGGCTGGTCGCTTCGAGGTCGGCCTCCTGTTCGGCCTGCTGCTTGCGATCGAACAGACCGTACGACACAGGTGCCGTTAGGCGCTGTAAGGCGGCGTCCAGTGATTGTTCCGGTGTAACGAATTCAGGCGGTTGATCGATCGGCGCGGCGAAGGATACCCCACTGCCCGATTGGCCAATCTCCGCCAGGCGCTGTTCGATCTGCGTCAGGGTGGTTTGCTGATCCTGCAATTCACGTTGCTTCGTCGCCAGCAGCGCCGCGCCTTCATCCCGTGTCGTGAAATTGATGCGATGGACCGGCTCTTCGGGCGCAGAGGTTTCACCAACGCCAAATGAGACTCCGCTTGTAGCGGGCACAACGTCCCACAGCCCGAACGGGTCTTCGTTGACACCCGGGAAGACAAAGCCGGAAAGTTGAAAGGTGTTATGAGTCATGGTCGTGTCAGACCTGGCAGGTTTTTCAATGTCGATCGACATTTGCCTGCAACGAGCAAAGCCACCTCACAACCTGAGCTGCCAGTCGGGTGAAAACCTGCCAGGTCTATTTTCATTTGCCGCCCAACATGCCGATGAGCTTCGTCGCCAGCTCGGCCATGGTCTGCAAGAACGCCGCGCGATTTTCCTGCGCCGCCTTCACCATCGAGAGGTGCACCTCCCATACGGCCTGATCGATCTTGCCGTCTTTCTCCGGCACGCACACTTGCACGTCGCCGTCAAAAGCGATACGAGTAAGCGCGCGCATCTTCAGTTCGCCTTGCAACTTCTTGTCAGCGTAATTGTAAGTGACTTTGTTGAGATCGTCGGTGGAGTAAGTGATGACCTCCAGGCTGCTGATGTCTTCGGCGGCGCGCTTCAATGATTCGGCCAGTTGAGTGGTGAATTGCTTGATCGAGTCGGTGAGGCTGGAGCGTTCTTCCTGCACGGCAAAAGAGAACGAAGCCGCATCAAACGAAGGCCCCTCTGAAGTCGAGGCGGAGGCCGCCGTAACTGGAGTGGACGTCGGTACTGCCGCGACGGTTGTAGGCGCCTTCGCTGGGGTGGCGCTCACCGTGATCGCTTCGATGACAGGCCGTTGGGCCGCCGCGGGTTTATCGGACAGCGACAGCCGCACCGCCGGATCGCCAATGATCACGTAAGCCCGCGCATCGTTGTTCGCCGTCCACAGGCCCGCCAGCGCCACTTCATCGACCTTGCCGCCGAAGTTGAGGTCTTCGATCATCACCGTGAGATCGGATGAAATTTCGGCATAGCGTTCGTTGAAGTATTCCAGCGCATAACCGATGGGCTTGCCGGCCATGACGCTCTGCAACGTGCTTTCAAAGGGGACCAACTGCTCGCCCGCGCGATCCCACATGAACGAGTAGCCCCAGGCACGCTCGACGTGCCCGATGACGGCCAACATGCCGCCTTGGGGATGGCTGAGCAAGCGGCGCGGCAAATGCGAAATGAACGATTGCGCGGCGATTTCCGTGCGCTGCTTGGTAGCCTGTTGCGCGAACTCATCCAAGCGCGGCGTGCCCGCGCCATAACATGCGAAGAAGAAAGCCAGCGAGCCGAGCAGGCGCGCCTCGCTGCTGACATCATCGGCGGAGAAATAGAAATCGGGCGGGATGGGCTGCTTCCATTTGCCAGCGCCGGGCCAGTCCTGGCACAACAGCGCGCCTTGATGTGGCAGCTGGCGCGCATCGCCTTTGGGGAAGCCCATGCCATGACTGGCTGTGTACAGCAAGGTCGGCGTCTTACCACTGTTGATGAGACCGGCTAAATTCGCCTTGGTGGCCTGCGCTTCCAACAAGGTATTGACCTGCCAACCGGCTTGCTTTGCCATCTCGACCGATAGTGGTTTGATCATGTGATCGGCGCTCATCATGGTCGCTGGATCATCGGGCGTGCGTACGCCGAAGAACGTCGCTTGTTTGGGCAATGCTAATCCGCTCGTTTCGGATTGGACAACGCTGCGCGCATAGGCCGCATATTCATCCAGCGTGTCGAAGTGAATGCGCCCCACGGCATACTGCACGTCGAGTTGATTCTGAAAGCGATACGGAATGGTTTCCGGATCGCCGACGATGAGCAAGTAATACGGAATCTTGTCCGGATCGGCCGGACCAGGCCCCATGCCATGCCGCGCCAGCCACTTGTTCTTGGTCTCGTCGGGGCGATAACCTTCGGGGCCAAGATATTCTTTGTAGCGCTCGCCCGCCTGCCGCTTACGATGTTCGAGAAGTTCGCTCAATGTTTCCCTGATCGCCGGATCGGCGTTGTAGGCCATGACGATGCCCCAGCCTGACTTGCCAATATCCGTCGGATCGACGCCTTCTCTCACGGTCCAGTGCGCTTCGCGGCGTTGCTTTAACTCGCTCAGAAAGCCTTCGTCAACTTCCTCACCGCTGACCACCTGGGCGAGTTGGTGAGGCGTCATCGGCGGCAGTTCGTAATCGCCGGATACGCCGTTGATGCCATTAAAGAAGAGTTTAGTCTCTTCGGCCATACCTTGCCTCCTGGTGTGTAATGGGCTTCAATCAACAATCAAAAATCAGCCATCAACAATCGTCATCACTGCCCCAACAGCGATCGCTCCTCTTCCGGCGTCAACTCGCGCGGCACATACTCTTTCGATACGCGCAGCACATCGTCAAACAACGCCGGGTAAAGCCGAATCGTGGTGTCGCTCGAACCGGACGCGAATACTTTTCCATCGGGTCGATAAGCCACCGCGCGCACGAGAGCCGTGTGCCCATACAAAATCCCGATCGTCTTGGGCGGCGAGGTCGTTAAGTCCCACAGCCGCACCGATTGATCGCGCGAACCGGAGACGAGATATTTTCCATCAGGACTATAGGCCACATCATACACGTAACTCGCGTGGCCCCTCAGTTCTTCCGTCGTGGTGTATGTGTGCATGTCCCACAACCGAATCGTGTCGTCCCAGGAGGCCGACGCGAGTTGTTTTCCATCAGGCCGGAAGGCCAGACCAAAAACATCGTTGGTGTGGCCCGTCAGGGTCGTGATCAGCTTGCCGGTCGCTACGTCCCACAACTTGATGGTGTCGTCTCCGGAACCGGTCGCCAGCATACGACTATCGGGACTAAAGGCCACCGCATAGATGTCGTCGAGATGGCCTTCCAACTTGTGTACCGGCTGCCACGTCTGCGTGTCCCATAATACCGCGTTCTCATCCCAACCACCCGTGGCCAGATAACGTCCATCGGGACTGAAAGCCACCGCATCCACCTGATCTTTGCCGTGGCCTTGCAGGGTGACTGTCGGCGTCACCGGCTGACCATTGGAGACATCCCAGATGCGCGTGAAACTATCGACGCTCACCGTCGCGATCAATTTTCCATCGGGACTATAGGCGGCACTCCACAACGCGCCGCCGACTTTGGGCAGCGTCATGAGGTTGTCGCCGCTTTCAGTAGACCACACTTGCACGGTGCCATCAGCAGACGCCGAAGCCAGCTCAGTCCCATCGGGCCGATAGACCAAACGCCGTACGCCGCCTGTATGTCCGTTCAAGGCCGTATACGCCTCGTTCGCCGCCGGTTCACGATCCCACATCCAAATCGTGCCATCACCGGATCCGCCCACCACCCAATGATTATCAGGGCTAAAGGCCGCGCCATTGATCACGCTAGTGGGGCCGGTCAGATAATCGGTATATTGGTTGTCCCCGCGCCCCACTGCCCAGATCAGCGTCAACGCATCACTACCCGCCGAGAGCAGCCATTGCCCATCGGCACTATACGCCACCGTGCGCACCGTATCCGTATGCCCCGTCAAAGTGAGTTTCTCTAAACCGGTCTTAACATCCCACACACGCGCCGTGCGATCATCGGAGGCCGAGGCAAGGCTCTTGGAATCGGGACTGAACGCAATCGCGTTGATGTTGGCAGTGTGGCCTGTCAGCGTCAGCGGCAACCCGATCGAAAGTGCGCCGCTCGCCGTGAGTGTGATCGGATGCAGTGTGATCGTTTTATCCCACGAGCCTATGCCCAACGTCTTGCCATCGGGACTGAAGGCCACGCTGCGCACGGTGCGCGTGTGATTAGTCAACGTGATCGGCTGCCAGGTCTGCGTGTTCCAGATGAACGTCTTTGAATCGCCGCCACCGGACGCCAGCCACTTGCCATCGGGACTGTAGGCCACGCTGTAGACCGGGCCTGTGTGACCCGTCAAAGTGATCACGGGTGTGCCGTCGGCCTGCCAGATTTGTACGTTATTGCCGACGGTGAAAGCAAGCTGCTGCCCGTCCGATCGATACGCGGCGCCCCAAATGCCGCGTTGGTCCGATTGATCAACCTTTGTGCCGGTGCCCACTGGAAAAGTTCGAATGAGTTGGCGCGTCTGCGCATCCCACACGCGCGCTTCGCCGTTGACCAGACCCGCCAGGATTTGTGTGCCATCCGGGCTATAGATCACGGTGTACACGACGTCGACCACGTCAGGCAAAATCTCGGTGGGATAGTAATCGAGGATCGCTTGCCGCAGCGCGATTTCAGATTCAGTCGTGTGATCGGCCTCTAACGACATGCGCGACAGGATAATGGCCTGTTCCTGATTGCTGTATTGCAATCGATTAGCCAGCGCAGCCAATTCGCGCGAGGTAGCGATGCGGCTCTGCCGATACGCAATGAAGCCCAGCACACTGACCACGGCGATCATGATCGCAGCGGCGGTGAATCCGGCGATGTTAAGCAGGCGTTGCCGGCGGCGCGAGCGTTCCAACTGCTGGCCCGCTTGCACAAATTCGAGCTCTTCCGCTTCGGCCTCGTCGGGATGTGCGGCGATCCACGCTTCGGCATCACGCAGCGCCGGACCCACAAATAACAGGCCGCCCTGCCCGGTCTGCTTCCATTGCTGCGCCGTCAACCGCAGGGTAGTCTGGCGCGCCTGTTCCCAGGCGCGATTGGAATGCAAGATCGGATCGACCAATCGATCGTGCGAGATTTCATACCAGCGCGCCCCGGCCCGCACGTCGCTGCTAATGAGATGGGCGGACTCAAAATGATCAACGGCGGCATTGACCAGGCCTGCCGTGTCCTGCTCGCCGCGCAGCACCAGACCGCGCGTCTGCATCGGCGTGATAAGCTTCTCCGCGAACCAACGGCGCAGCGTCCGCTCGGGCATCTGTACTTCTTTGGCCGTGCGCTGCAGACAGCCTTCATAGAAACCAATCAAGGCCCGATCGACATTGCCATACTGAAGGACATCCTCCTGGTTGATCTCTTGATCGACCTGATCCGGCAAATTCATCCATAGCTGACTACACACCACTTGCAACTGCACAGGCTCCACGTAAGGACCCAATACCGTTT
This sequence comes from Anaerolineae bacterium, assembly GCA_003154115.1. Taxonomy (GTDB): domain Bacteria; phylum Chloroflexota; class Anaerolineae; order Fen-1058; family Fen-1058; genus Fen-1058. The sequence goes on along the minus strand of PMCF01000057.1, from coordinate 9,261 downwards.
CGCCCTCGTGGCCGCCAAACTGCGCGGCCTTGATACGACGCAGCTCATCGGCCAGTTGCTCGGCCACGCCCGCTTCAAACGGCACTCGTGCGCTGGCCGCCGGCTTCTGGATGGCTTCTACAGCGCCCGCATAACCCAGGCGCTCCATGCGAAAACGCGCCTTCAAACGCTTGGGAAGTAGCGGCGCATACGGATCGAGTCCGGCCACAAAGTCTTCGCGCATCGCCAACACGATGCCCAGCTTGGGAATCTTCTCCAGCGCTTCGGCCAGCTGCACAAAGAAGCCCTGCGCGTCCTGCCAGCGATTGCGATGCGTAGTGAGAATCTCTTCAAATTGATCGATGATCAAAATCGGCGGGCGGGGTTCGCCGTATTCGTCGCGCGCGGCACCGGCCCATTGATTCTTAATCGCCGCCAGCAGGTTGTTGCCCGTCATCGTCGCCAGCGGGGTATCCTGGCCCATCAAGCCCATCCACACGCTAAAGACGAAGATGTTCTTCACCGCCGTATCCGGCAGCCCCGGCGGCAGTTCGCTGCCCACGCGCACGACCGGCAGCACGTAAAAACCTTCGTCTTCCAAACTGGGAATGATCTGCGTATTGAGCAGCGAGGTCTTGCCCGCACCCGATTGCGCGTAAAACAACACCACGCGCTCAGCCATGATCAGCGCCAGCAGATCGCGCGCTTCGCGCGTGCGGCCAAAGAAATTACCGCGATCACCGCGTTCAAAGGGACGTGGACCAACGTAAGGATTATTTTTCATCTGTCATCGTTCACTTACTCGTGTTTTCCCACTGTTCCTTCAATTCTGCCACGAACTGTTCCAGGCTGCCCCAGTAGACATTGATCTCGGCGTCCTGGAAATATTGCTGCAAAAACGTCTGCACCGAATCGATGTTCTCGACTTTCACGTCGTCCACATCCAGCTGCACGGCCACATGTTTGAAGTTACGACGTTGGCCTCGCGTGGCAACAAGACCGCGCATAATCACACGGAACTCGATATCGTGCATGCTGTAGCCCAGGAACATCAACGAGGTATTCGTCATCGCGGCCTGAATCACCGGCGGCACGCGCTCCGGCTCGGCCGACACTTTCACCAGCCAGTCAAAATAGTTGTCTTCGGTCAATACCAGCGAATCCGGCTCTTCGTCGGTGCCAAAGAAATGATAGATCAACGGTTCTTCGGGGGTGGGCACATAATCGGGTCGTTCTTCAAAAATGGAGGGCAGCCTATCCAGCCGTTCGTTCCAGCGGCACAACTCGCGCGTGGGCTTGCGTCCGCGCACGGTCAGCACTTCACTCATAAAGCTGACGAAGTTGGTGGTCAGATACAACGGCAGATTCAAAGAGGCCAGCACGTTGTGCACCTCATTCGGATCGGACGCGATTAAATCCTGCAGGTGGCCGGCCTGAATCAACTCGGTCAGCGAGTTGAACTTTTTGGCCGGGCGCAGTTCCTCCGGCAGGCGGCGCAGCAATTCCTTCATCGAGGTGTCGATCAATTCAGTCCGCGGAAAATCTTCGCCCTGACTGCTCGCCATGTACTGCGCCACCCGCGCCAGGTTAATCTTGTCGCCAAAGGGGTACTCGTGCTGCTTGGCCCACAGCTGCGCAATCTCATCACGCGTCGGAACCCAGCGGCTATTCACGCGCGGACCGATGAGGGGCGTGCACTTGCCCTGTTGAATCATGCGCATAAGACCTGTCCAGAAAATCTTGGGGTTCTTGGAGCCCAGTACTTCGCCGCGCGCATCGACTTCTGTGCTCCACAGCTGAGCCGATTTCAGACGCATGAACAACACCGGCACGATCGCATCAGGCCGACCGGCCGTGAGGAGAGCACTGCGCGCTTCGTTGCCCGCCCGATCGATTTGGCCGTGCTCGACAAGCCGTTTGTAGAACACGCTGCTGTACTTGCGCGCGGTATCGACCGTGACGAAGTCCTGCATGGCGATCACTGCCGGCACGCCTGCTGAAACCAATTTTGGGCCAAGCCCGACAAACGCATCCGCCGAAGATCGCACCGCACTTTGACACGCCGCCAGGAAGATCAAATGCGGACGCACACCTTGTCGTGCGACCATCGCTACGATCTCATCATCGACAGCGCGTTTGGCGTGACCATCCGCGTCTTGCAAATACAGCGCGGCCTGTTGACGTTTGCTGTTGTAGGCGCCATGCCCCAGATAATGCAAGACGTGATAGCCCTTGCGCAACTCTTCTTCGATGCGCTCCAGCGTGATGGGCGCGTCCATGAACGTGACTTCCAAATCTTTCTGATCCACATTGGCGAACGCCTCTTCCAGGGCTTTGCGCTCTAACGCCACATCGGCCTGCGCCAGGTCATATTTCTCTTTCAGATCATCCGGGTTTGAGACCGCCACCAGCACCTTGATCGGGCGCTGTTCCACGGCCCCGCTCCACGGCAGCGCAATCGGCAAATAGCGCGAGAACGGCGTATCGGCCTGCGCGGCAAGCAGTGCCTGATTTTCCTGCAACAGCTCCCACGGCAACGCATGCAGTTCAGCCGCTTGCGTGTCGATGCGCAAACGCAGGCGGCGTTGCTGCGCCCGACCGCGCGCCTCGGCCCAGGCACTGCGCAGCGTGCCATCTTTGAACAACGTCTCGAATAATTTCTGCCCGTCGTTCACCAGATCGCCGCTGGGGCTCCAGGGCAGCACCTCGGGTGGCAGATAACCGCGCGGGAATTCCTGCTGTCCGCCTAGGGTAATCTCGACGGGGTAGCCCTGGTCTTGTTTTTGGAAAATGCGAATTTCAAGATCGGTGAAGGCATCAGAAGAGGCAAGCTCGGCCATAGTTGGCTCCCGAAGCAGAGGCGCACCCGCGCAGCGTCATTGCAGCGCACCCTGTTACTGGGGTTTATTCCCAGTGTTTTGATCAGCTACAAGCAGGTTACAAGTGAACGTAGCTTAGTCATGTAGGGGTAAATTGTCAAATGGGGTTAGGTTATGGCAGCAATTCTCATTTTGGGTGAAATGCTCTGCCGGATGTGACCATCCGGCAACTGGCGACGATGGATGCAGCCATCCATCGCGAGCACAATAGGTCAAATTGAGAACTGCTGAGGTTATGGATTGGAATTCTCAGACTGAATCGTCGTCTCACCTCAATCAAAAACACGCCAGCCCGAAGTGTCGAGCTGGCGTGTTAGTCGAATGCGGTCTACGTCTGATCACGCTTACGAAATCGGCGTACCGATACCGCCACTACACACAGCGCCAGGCTCTGGTGTTTGCGGCCCCGACTCATATCGTGAAATGAACAAGGACAAACGTGGATCGGAAGCATCGTCCAGCGGCAGCTGTAGTCCCCACGCCGATGCCACTACCGGCTTCGGCAAATTCGGATAAGGCGTGACCAGCACATGATCGTGACTGCGTGCCAAACTTCGAATTTGCTCAATCGCCGCAGCAGGTAAATCGGGCTGATAAGTGATCCACACCGCGCCATGTTCAAGTGAGTGCACAGCATTCTCGTTGTGAACAGGTTGATCGTAAATGCCGCAATTTTGCGGCACTGAACTATGCGTACCGCCAACTGGTGGTGTCTGCGAGTAAGTCTGTGGCGCTTCACTATGGTTCCGTGAAAGATTGTTGTACGCGACCACGCCGTCCATAGTTGGAACGGCGGGAGGCGCCAACGCTACAAATGCTAGAGCCGTCGCCGCTATGATGGCTGCCCCAATCCCCCCGATCCACAGTAGCGTGTTGCGTGATGAACTCCTTCCACGTACTCGGCTATCGTTCCTCGTCACTTTTTGAGATGTTTTCGTCATGTGTTCTCTCCTCCTGGTAAATTTGATTGTACCTGATCTGAAACAACAAAATCGCCAGCCCCAAACTTCGGACTGGCGATTTGATCTTTCGTGATGGCCGTCTGTGTTGTACTAAGCCGGGCTACTATCCAACAACCCTGTAGCCCGCGCCAGCTCGGCCGCCTTCACACGACTGGAGCAACTCAGCTTGGCCAGAATGTTTCCGACATGGCCTTCGGCCGTTTTCTCGCTAATAGTCAACCGCTGCGCGATCTGACGATTGGTCATGCCATTCACCACCAGAGCCAGCACTTCACGTTCGCGCCGAGTGAGGCTCCCGGGCGTCCGATTGGCCGCGGTGGGCCGCCGCTGCCGTGGCCGCAATCCGAACTGTTTCGCTCCAGCCTCGCACGTTTCCATATCGGGCCGTGCATTCAAGCGCGATAGCACCGAGTGCGCCAGAGACAGACGTTCGCGCCCTTCATTCTTGCTTTCGAGATCGCCCAGCTCCAGCAGAGAAAATGCCAGGCCACTGTTAGCCCGCGCCTCCAACAGCAGATCATGCAGCTGCGCCGCGTGATCGATCGCCGCACGATAAGCCCCAACAGCCGCGCGCCAATCCTGATGCCGCACTAAAATAGCGCCTTGCCCCGCTGCCACGGCTAAGCGCGCCGCTGGATGATGTGAATGATCCAGCAATTCCTCGGCATCACTGAGCCATGATTTCGCTTCGTTCAATTGATCGGTTTGGGCGAAGTGAATCACCAGGTCGGTCAAGATAGGCGCCACCGCCGATGGATCATCGGCCGTGCGCGCATAGGCACGCCAACGCTTCAAGGCATCCAGCAAGTTACGCGCCGGCAGACTGAGCATCTCACGCGCTTTGTAACCGCCCCACAAGGCGGCCGCGGTCAAATTGCGATCATGCGCGCAGACCGGCGATTTGATCACCAGATCACATTCGGCCTGAGCTTCGGCCCACTGCCCCAACCCGATGAGGATTTGACTGCGCACCAAACGCGCCACCACAGCCACATATTCGGCGCTGTGCAACTGCGCTGTATTGATCACCCGTTCGGATAACGTCAGGCCCTCCGTCCAACGACCAGCACGGCGGCAAGCCTCCAATAAGGCTACCCCGCTTAATAACAACAAGGATTCCTGATTCTTGGCAATATCGATCATATTGTTCAGCGGTGTTTTACGGCCAAACATCGCATCCAGGAAAACGGCGATATCATCCGTCCAGATTGGCGCGAAATCGGCCAGCACGACCGATTGGGCATTGAGCAGATCCCCCAGGCCGTTGGCGTAGGGCAGATCAGCCCGATAGACGCCTACCAACACGATCGGTTTGTGTTCCAGCCGCTGAGCAACTTCACGCACGATCGTCACGCTGACCAAATCGGCACGATGCAGCCCTTCCAGGTGAATCACCAGCGGAGTCAGGTCGGCCAGCCCGCCCAATAAATTGAACAGCGCCGGGGGCAAATCAGCCCGCTCGCTTGAATCAGACTGTGCCAGATTCAGACTTAACGCGTGGGCCGCCGCACGTGCTGCGGCGCGCACTTCGGTCATTTTAGAAATGTGGTTGAGTAATTCAATGAGTAAGCCGTAGGGCGTTGCCACTAGCGGTGCAACGGCGCGCAGCACAGGTAAATCATAGGTGAAAGCAGGCCCCGGGTGATCGGTTCCGATAAGTATCGCTAGCCCATGTCCACTGCGGGCCCACGCTTGTAAGCCATCTAGTAACGCGGTTTCTGATCGACGCATCGCGCGCGCCGAATGGGTAGATTCACCGAGGCGCAGATCGACCCCGTGACGATTATTCACATTCAACAATGAAATCTGCATTGATTGTAAGCTCATCACTTCTCCTTTCTTATGTACCAACTCCCATTACCGTCCATTTGAGTATAGTGGGGATACATGAATCATAGATGAAATATAGATGAGAGGACACAACGGAAGCCCTACGTGCTGGGCACGACTACCCGACGCAAGATCTTATGTTCCTCATAACACGCGAGAGCATAAAAGCCCTGCAATTTGAAAGTTGACACTCTTCTTAACTAAGACGAAATAAGCAGGCCAAAGGTTTCGCCATTTGACAACGAAAACCGGACTCCACTTGATTGCGGAATCCGGCTTTCACGTTGTGGAGTTAAACCAAACGGAAGTTAGAAGCCCGCGTAAGCTTGGTGCGCCTGCTCGATAGTGGGAAAATCGGGACCCAGCAACCACAACAGCGAGCCTTGATCCGATGAATAGATGCAGGTGGTTTGGCGATTCGCCGACCAGCAATCCTGACCGGGAATTTGAGTTTTCGCACCCCGGAAGCGCAGATCGAGGTAAGCACTCATCGCCTGCTTAAATTCGGCCGCATCTTGTGGCGTGTCCCACGTCCACTGTGCAGCCAAGAAGGTCTGAGCGGTCTGCGGATTGAGATAGACCTCGTAATGATCGCCGCCCCACCCCGCCGCGGCCTGTTGGGCTGTCTCGTCAGATAAACGTGCGGCCTCATCCACGCCCGACGACAGCATCAAATAGGTACGCCATTCACCTAAAGCATCACTGGTCATCAACTTCCACGGGCTGCCCAGTGTAGCGGTGAGCGGCACTGCCGTCACCGTGATGGGCTTTTCACCGGCTAGATATTTCTCTGGATGCAGAATTTGTTCAGTGCTATCCGGCAGGTTTTCCAGCGCTTTGTTGACCGTGGCCCAGCCGCCACGTTGATAGAGCGCTTTCACAAACTTGGCGCCCTGCTCGTACACAAAGGCTACATCACGAGTGATAAAGGGAGAAGCGGCGACATCAGGCAAGGCCTGAGATTGGGGTTGATATTTCGCCAAGTCTTTCTTGTCGTCGGCAGTGGCATATTTCGTGAAGCGCTGTTCGGTTACTAAAGTTGCATCGCCTTCTAACAAGGCCCGAATAGCCTGGCAGCGCTGACCCTCGATTTGGCAGAGCGGATACACGCCCATTTGGTCGACGTGGTATTTTTGATCGACCAGGGCGTGTGCATATTCGTGCGTGTAGGCCTGTCGCTCTATGCCACCAAATTCTTTGCCGAGCACATACAACACATTTTGCCACGGCACATAGAACCCGCCAATGTTATCCGCGAAACTATTGAGTGTATAGCGCGTCAGATCAGTCGAGGGTCGTATCAAGCCCAACGTCGCCAAGACCCGACTTTGATCCTGTAACTGCGGCATTAGCCCTTGAAGGTTCACGATCGATATCAAGGCCGACTCAAGGTCTTCGCGGGGCAGCAAAGCCGCGGGAATGTCGGCTTCGATCGGCAGACCGCGCAAGGTGGAAACTTGATCTTGTAGCGTGCGCAGCCCCGTTTCCGTGGCCGGTTCAAAGGTGGGCAATGGCGTAGACGTCCGCGTCGGTATCGCCGTTGGCGGTGGAGTGGGTGTCCAGGTTGGCGGGAAGCGCGTAGACGTGACCGACGGTGTGGGTGTGATCGTCGGTGTATCAGTGGGCGCGGGTGTGTTAGTCGGTGCCGCGGTTACCGCCGCAACTTCAGGTGGTGATGATGCCGCACTAGTGGCTTCGCCAACCGGCGGCAGTGGAGTAAAACTGTTCTTTATCAAATAACCACCCACTAACACCGCGATCAAAACCAGCAACAGCAAGATAATGCGCACCCCACGTTTGCGTGGCGCGCGTGGCTTGACGAATTTCATCTTTGAGCGCAGACTCGACAATTCGGTGTCGGTGATGGGTGCCAGCGCCGGCTCGAGCGGCGCAGGAGGCGTTTCCACCGGAGATACAGCGGCGGGTTTCGCTGCGCTGGCGACGGCAGATTTTTCGAACGAAGAAACGGGGGACACGATCGGAGGAGGCGGGACCGACGGCGCTGGTTCGCTCGGTTGAGCAACCGGTCGAGGCGGTGTCCCGACCACGGCGGGTTTCCCCATCACTTTCATCAAGCGTGACTGGGCTTCGGTATTACCGGGATTGATGCGCAGCACGCGCTGCAAGCATTCGATCTGCTTGCGCGGATCGTCTACCAAGGTGCTGAGCATATACCACGCCTGCTCGGAGTTAGGATTCTTCTTGATATGCTCCACCAACAGGCGTTGAGCTTTGGGCAGCTGCTGGGTGCGAATGTATTCTTGAGCTTGTTGGAAAACGTCGATCTCTGGCTGGCTCATGACCAGTCCTTTCCGCAGAATTACATCAAAGGCGGCACGTTTAGTCTAGAGTTGCAAACGTCGATAACAACTATTTTACTCTAAATCGTTAGAAGGGGTAGCCACGCCCCGTTATGATTGACATTGCGTAATGCCGATGTTACTATTCCGTCAGCGGCGCTGTGTTCAGCCAACATAGCAATCCAACCACCCCCCAAGGAATTTGAGCATGACCGATCTTGATCTAGCCGCATTGTACCGTCTGTCACGCGCAGCCAGCGATCTAGGCCATTACAATCTGAGCAAGCTGCTCAACGTAGCGGCCGTGTCGTATGTCAATCGGGCAGCGTGGACCGATTTGCAGCTCACCACCGATCGAGCATTGGCTGACGCTGTCGCCGCTCTGGAACCGCAGCTCCGTGAAGCTCAACTCGATCAGCATTTGCTCACGGCCTTGCAACACGCGCGCGAAACGGTGGCAGCCGGTCAGTTGGTGTCGTATGAAGAAGCCCCGATCATCTATGTATGCCGCGTGTGTGGCGCAGTGGTTGCGTTTGGCGCTGTTGGCCAAACTCCCCTGCCCGAACAGTGCCCGACCTGTGGCGCAGGCCAATTGGTCTTTCAGTTCATCCCCGCCACGTTCTATCTGGAATCCGCGCCCGTGCCGATCGTCATGGCGCAGCTCGCCCGTACCCCCAATTGGCTGGAGGCGATCTTTAGCGGACTAACTGAAGATCAGGCCGCCCGCCGTGTCGACGGGCATGAAGGGGAATGGTCGCTGCACGAAGCGGCCGGACACTTGCTTGACACCCAGGAGCTGATTGCGCAACGAGCACAGCTGTTCCTGGAGCATGAGTCGCCGAATTTGAATGCCAAGGCCATGTGGCAATCGATCGAATCGGCGCGCTGGTCCGCCGCCGATATTGTGTCGAAGTTTCGCTTGTCGCGCGAAGCCATGTTGATCCAACTCCGCTCGGCTCCCGCCGAGTGTTGGGGTCGCAGCGGTCAGCATGTTGAATTTGGTCCGGTGACACTGCAACAGCAGTGCACGTATTTTGCCAAGCATGAACATTGGCATATGGCGCAAATGACGCGCATTCGTCAGGCCTTGTAAGCGCAACCCAGGAATTTGCTATCCAGTGGTGGGTATCGGCGTTTGCGGAATCGGGCTAATGCTGAAACAAATCTGATCGATCTGATCGACCAAACACAGGCTTGCTACCAACAGCTCGAGGGTGTAGCAACGCGGGCTTATTCGGACAACCGGCTGCCCTTGATGGCCGGGATAGTGGTCATCGCCGATCAGACGCAATGGCGCAAAACTCACTTTGA
>PMCF01000190.1 GCA_003154115.1 Anaerolineae bacterium | reverse complement strand
GACATCAACATGCCCGACATGGATGGCATTACAGCCGTCGAAATGATCTCGCGCGACGTGCCCATTGCCCAGGTTGTCATGATGTCGGTGCAAAGCGAAGCCGATTACTTGCGCCGATCCATGTTGGCCGGTGCGCGTGACTTCTTGACGAAGCCCTTTACCAGCGAAGATCTCGTGTCTACGATCCGCCGGGTCCATCGTATGGGGCAAACCCGCGCGGCGACTTTGGCGGCAGCAACACCCACGCAGGCTCAGCCTCAGTCCGGCAAGGGCGGGACAAGCGCTGCGGCACGTCCGGGAAAGGGTGGCGGTGTTATCGTTGTCTTTGGACCGAAAGGCGGCATTGGAACGACCATGTTGGCCGTCAACTTGGCCGTGGGTTTACAACAGCGACCCGATGTCAATAAGGTGATAGTGGTTGACGCCAGTTTGCAGTTCGGCGATGTGGGGGTCTTTTTAAACCTTTCACCCAACCGCAATATCTCCGATCTGTGCGCTACGATTGAGGACTTTGACCCTGATTCGATCGATACCACTGCGCTGGCACACGCTTCTGGAATCAGGGCCTTGCTTGCTCCGCCTCGACCTGAAATGGCCGATTTGGTCGGCCCCGAACATCTCAAACGAATCCTGGAAGAGCTGCGCAAACAATACGATTATGTGGTGGTCGATACCGCGACGATCATCAACGATACGATCCTGACGGCGCTCGATTTAGCCGATCGGATCGTGTTGGTGGCAACGCCCGATATACCGGCCATTAAGAATGCCCGCCTGTTTTTTGAGATCACCGACGCGCTCAATTACCCACCCAACAAGATCATGTTGGTGATCAACAAAGTCGATCGCCGCAGTGGGATTACCGCCCAGATGATCGAAGATAATATTAAGCATCAGGTGGTGGGGCAGATTCCGCTGGATGAGGTTTTGGTTTTGAACTCGATTAATCGCGGTGTGCCGCTCATGGTCGATCAGCGCAGTAAACCGATCGGGCAGGCACTGCAACAATTTGTCGATCGCGTCGCCGTGGAGTTTCGACGACCAGCGACGGAGGCGGTTCCAGTGGTGGTTGATGATGCTCGCAAAAAGACCGGCCTGTTTCGGTAGCAGGTCCACGAGTTTGTTAGTAGGGGGGAGGAAATATGTCGTTACTTAAACGGATTGAGAAAAGTCAGCAACCTCCAGCACAGTCGACTAATGCGCCAAGCGGGGCGCCGCCTGCCGGTTCGACAACCCCTCGTCCGCCGGCCACTGGTGAGCAGTCGAAGTTAACAGAGATGCGCCTGAAGCGCGCGCCGGCATCCACTTCACCGACGCGTGATGCTTATCTCGACTTGAAAACGCGGGTCCAGAACAAACTGTTGGCCGAAATGGACCCGTCAATGGATGTCAGTAAGACCGATGAGGTTCGTAGCACGATCGAGTCGTTGTACGACTCCGTCCTGGCGGATGAGAACATCATCCTCAGCCGGGTTGAGCGGCAGCGTTTGTTCGAGCAGATCGTGGCGGAAATCTTGGGCTTTGGTCCGATCGAACCCTTTCTGGCGGATGAGACCATCACAGAAATCATGGTGAATGGCCCTAAGAATATCTATATCGAGCGCGCCGGTAAAATCGTGCGCACGACCGCGCAGTTTGAGAGCAACGATCACGTCATGCGTATTATCGATCGGATCGTGGCCCCGCTCGGACGCCGGATTGACGAGTCCCAACCCTATGTCGATGCCCGTTTGCCTGATGGCAGCCGCGTGAATGCCGTTATTCCGCCGATCTCGCTGTGCGGCCCCACGATCACCATCCGTAAATTTTTCAAGATCCCGCTGACGGTGGAGCAGATCATTGAAAAAGGTTCGATTACGGCCGAATCCGTCGAGTTCTTGAAGGCATGCGTAATTGCCCGGTTGAACGTACTCGTTTCGGGCGGTACGGGCTCCGGTAAGACGACCCTGTTAAATATCTTATCGGGCTTTATTCCTGAAGAAGATCGTATCGTCACGATCGAGAACGCCGCCGAACTGCAGCTGCGGCAGGAACACGTTGTGACGCTAGAGTCGCGGCCTCCCAATATTGAAGGACGCGGCGAAGTCTCGATTCGTGATCTTGTGATTAACTCGCTGCGTATGCGTCCCGAACGCATCATCGTCGGTGAGTGCCGTGGCTCTGAAGCCCTAGACATGTTGCAGGCCATGAACACGGGCCANNGATATGTTGCAGGCCATGAACACGGGCCATGATGGATCCTTGACGACGCTGCACGCGAATACACCGCGCGATGCACTTTCGCGCCTGGAGACAATGTGTTTGATGGCCGGCATGGATTTACCGCACCGCGCGATTCGCGAGCAAATTGCGTCGGCGATTGACGTGGTCATTCAGCAGGAACGTATGCGCGACGGCTCGCGCCGCGTCGTGGCCGTTTCAGAGGTGCAAGGCATGGAAGGCGATGTAATCACGATGTCGGAAATCTTTACGTTTGAGAAGACCGGCATCGAGAACGGCAAGATTATCGGCCGGTTGCTGCCCACCGGCTTGCGGCCCAGGTTTATCGATCGCATTGAGTCTGCCGGTATCCGGCTTCCGGCGAATATTTTTGGTATCGGTACACGAGGCCGTTTCTAGTTGGACTAGGGTTCTACAGACAGACCTGTAGGAGAGATTGGCTATGGCACTTCAGACCATTGGCTTAATTATCGGAGCTGCCGCCGTCCTATTGGTGATCGTAGGTGTGGTGTCAATGGTCCGCGGCCGCACTTCGGTCGAGCAGCGCTTACAGACATTTGCCGGCACGACAGAGTTAGAGGCGGACAAGAAAGATTCCAAGAAACGCTCCACACCCGTGGCCGATTCGCTCAATCGGGCTTTGGAAGGCCGCAAGGTCTCAGAGAATCTATCTACCCAACTGGCGCGGGCTGACCTGAAAGTGACCGTTGGTGAATTCCTTGCGCTTCAGTTGTTGGTGGCGTTAGGCTTGGCCGTAGGCGGGTACTTCTTATTCAACACAATCGTCCTGGCGATTCTGGCGGCCGTTATCGGGTGGTTCGCGCCGCGCTGGTTTGTGTCGTATCGTCAGGGACAACGGTTGCGCGCTTTCGCCGATCAATTAGGTGACGCGCTTAACCTGATGGTTAACGGTTTGCGTTCCGGGTACAGTGTATTGCAGGCGATGGAAGCCGTCTCGCGCGAAATGCCGTCTCCGATTGCCAGTGAGTTTGGCCGTGTGGTGCAAGAGGTCCAGATCGGCCTGCCGCTGGAGCAGGCGTTGGGCAATATGTTGCGACGCATTAAGAGCGATGACCTGGACCTCGTTATCACGGCGATCAGTGTGCAGCGCGAGGTCGGCGGTAACTTGGCCGAGATTCTGGATGTGATCAGTTTCACGATTCGCGAGCGGGTGCGCATCAAAGGTGAAGTCCGCACGTTAACGGCGCAAGGCCGTTATTCCGGCTATGTCATCAGCCTGCTGCCGATTGGCCTGGCGTTGGTGCTCTTCTGTGTGAACAAACCCTATGTTGAACGGCTCTTTACGAGTGGTTTCTGCGGGTGGGCGATGGTGGTGTGCGGTTTGCTCATGATTGGGACGGGCTTTATTGCCATCCAGAAGATTGTGACGATCGAAGTCTAGTGGTTAAAAGTTTAACGGTTAGACGGAGGTGAACGATGTCAACTCCTCTGATTATTGGGGCGGTGTTTGTCGCGATCGCGATTATTTTCATCGTCATCGCGGTCGGTTCGCGCAAGCCAGGCGATTCACTGCAATCGCGTTTGGCGGAATACAGCATGCGCGAGACGCCGGCCACCCTGGAAGAAATCGAACTGTCGATGCCGTTCCGGGAGCGCGTGCTCGCGCCAATGATTCGACGGGCGTCAGGCTTTGCCGTGCGGTTTACGCCGGCCAAGACGCTTGAATCAACGCGCCACAAGCTCGATCTGGCCGGCAACCCCAACAATTGGTCCCCGTCGGAGTTTTTTGGCATTCGCGTGATTGCCGCGATCGCTCTGGGGGGCCTGATCTTTTTTGTTTTGACACTGGCCAAAGTTGAGTTCTTCCCGAACCGTTTCTTGTTTACGCTGTTGTTTGTGGTGCTGGGCTTTATGCTGCCGGCTTTGTGGTTGGGCAACAAGATCAGCGGCCGCAAGAAATCGGTCATTAAGTCACTGCCGGACGCGTTAGACCTATTGACGATTTGCGTGGAGGCCGGTCTGGGCTTCGATCAAGCGATACAAAAAGTGGCTGAAAAGTGGGAAGATGAACTCAGCCGCAGCTTCGCCCGGGTGCTGCATGAAATCCGTCTGGGCAAAACACGCCGTGAAGCGCTGCGCGACATGTCGGAGCGTCTGGATGTGAGCGATGTGACCAGCTTTATTGCGGCCGTGATTCAGGCTGAACAGTTGGGTGTGAGCATCGCCAAAGTGCTGCGGATTCAGTCCGATCAAATGCGTGTTCGCCGTCGCCAGCGCGCCGAAGAAAAAGCACACCAGGCACCGGTGAAGATGTTGTTCCCGATGGTGTTCTTGATCTTCCCGGCGATCTGGGTCGTGTTGCTGGGTCCGGCTATCCTGCAAGTGATGGCCACTAACGTTCCGCTTTAACGCCCAACGTCCGCGCAGCAGCGGCGCTGTGCCACTGGAGCTTCCCATGGCATCGCAGTCAGAATGGCGCGGCTTTGCACAGCTTCAACAGCAGGGACGGCAGGCCTGGGAGCAGTTCACCAATCTCCTGTTTCCTCCCAGATGCGGTGGCTGCTACACGGCCGGCAGTTTGTGGTGTGGGCAGTGCCGTGCCGCGGTCAAACCGGTTGATCCCCCTTGGTGCGAGAAGTGCGGCGAGCCCAATACCCCCGCGCGTTTGTGCAGCAAATGCCGAGTACAGCCTTTGCGGATTGAGCAGATCCGATCGGTCGCTCTGTTTCTGGGACCGCTGCGGCAAGGCATCCATCGTTTCAAGTATGAACGACTGGCCGGCCTGGCCGCTCCCTTTGGCGCGATGCTGGCTGATTACTGGCGCGCGAAGCAGCTCACCGCCGATTGGTTGATCCCGGTTCCCCTGCATCCCTCACGCGAACGTGATCGCGGTTATAATCAAAGTAACCTGTTGGCACAGCGCTTAGCAGCGCAGGTCGGCATCCCCGTCAGCGCGAAGGGCCTGCGCCGCACGCGAGCCACCGCGGTGCAAATGGAGTTGAATGCCGCCCAGCGCAAAGAAAATGTCTCCGGTGCATTTGCCTGCGCGGATGAGCGGGTGCGCGGGGCGCGTGTCGTCATCATCGATGACGTGTGCACGACCGGTGCGACGCTGGAGGCATGTGCCGTAGCTCTGTTGAAAACGGGTGCCGCGTCAGTGATGGGACTGACCCTCGCCCGCACACCTTAAGGGGAAATACCCCACCCAAGGAGAACGAATATGAACATTGTCGTTCGCGGTAGAAATGTCAGCATGACAGATCGAGTACAGGAGTATGTAGAGAAGAAAGTTGGCAAACTGGAGCGTTACCTTCCCATCATTGATGAAGCCCGCATGGAATTGTCGCAAGAAGAGACGCGCAGCGCGCAGCATCGCATGATCGCGCAGCTGACCGTGCGCAGCCGCGGCAAAATCCTGCGGGCCGAAGAGCGCGATCAAGATTTGTTTGCCGCCATCGATCTGGTCGCCGAAAAAATGCAGCGCCAGATCAGCCGCTTCAAAGATCGGTTGTATAGCCGGGGGCAGCACGGTTCCGATACCGTGCGCGTGCCGGAAGAGCCAGTGTCAGTGGTCGAAGTCATGGCCGACATGGAACCGGAGCCGGTGGGCACCGTTGTGCGTACCAAGACTTTCTCGGTTACGCCGATGAACCCCGAAGAGGCGATCGAGCAGATGGAGTTGTTGGGGCACGATTTCTTCGTGTTCTACAACAGCGAGATCAACGGCATCAACGTGCTGTATCGCCGCCGCACGGGCGACTATGGCCTGTTGCAGCCTGAACTCGCTTAGCGTCTAATGCAGCCAGTACCTGTACGCGGGAGTCCGACTTGGGCTCCCGCGTTTTTATTGGAGCCGCGATGTCTAAATCTGTTGGTTTGATTATTTTCGCCGGTGGCGCGCCGCCAGATCATCCTCTGTTGAGTGCGATGCACAGTGTGCGACAGGCGTGTGCGCGCGATCTGGTGCAGCGTGCGCTGGAAGCGGCCAGCTTCGATCCGATCGTGATCGTCACCAACGATCGGATGTGGGCCAGCACGATCGGCAACCTGCCCGTTACGATCGATCTCGACCACGCTGCCGATCAATTCCATTTTGGCCGCCGTCTGGCCGAGGTAATCGATCGGTTTCACTTGGAGCGCGTGTTGTATCTGGGCGCGGCGGCCGCGCCGCTGCTGCCCGCGGCTGATCTCAAACAGATTGCCGATCAGGTGCGCCAATCCGATCGGGTGGTGATCGCCAACAACATCAACTCCACTGATTGGGCGGCGATCACCCCGGCAGCGATCGTGCGCGAGTGGGTCGAACGCTTGCCGAGCGATAATTCATTGGGGTGGGTGCTGTCGCATGACGCGGGATTGACACCCATCGCCTGGTCGCCGTCACCCGCCACGCGCCTGGACATCGATGTGCCGATCGATGCGCAGATTGCGGCTCTGCATCCGCAGTGCGGACTGAACTTGAGAGCGGCGGTGCAAGCGTTACGATGGAATGATGATCGGTTGCGGGCAGCGCGTGAGGCGCTCAAGACGCCGGCCACGCGCGTCATATTAGCGGGCCGGGTGCCGTCGTGGGCGTGGGCGCAAATGGAGCAGTCGACGCAGTGCTGGACGCGCGTCTACAGCGAAGAACGCGGGATGCGCGCCGCCGGACGTTTGGGCGCGGGGCAAGTCCGATCGCTGTTGAACGATCATTTGCAAGCCGTGGGGCTAGCCCATTTCATTGCGGAGTTGAGTTCGATGGCCGATGCGATCTTGTGGGATACGCGCGTGCTGTGGGCGGCGCAGGGCGTGTGGCCAAGCGAGGTGGAGCGTTACGCGGCAGACCTGGGAATGGTGGACACCATCGCCGATCCGTTCCTGCGCGATTTCACGCAGGCTCTCAACGAAGCGCCGATTCCGATCGTGACGGGCGGACACGCGCTGGTTTCTGGCGGGCTGTGGGCGCTGCTGGAATCAATGAACGATTCTCAATGATCAATGTTCAATGATCAATTTACAATGCAGTGCCACTCTTAGGGTACGTTAAACAACAATTTCTCGCTTTGCTCGCACTGGATGGTACATCCAGCCGGAGCACAGCGAAAATTATTTCTTGACAAGCACTTACAGCGCAGGCGCGGAGAGTTTTTCGATCTTGGGCCACGTTTCGTACCACGTGATTTCGGATAGGCCCAGTTTGTGGCGCAGGGTTTCTTCTTTCATCCCGCCACGCCGATCGCGCACGGCGCACGTCCAGCGCAACATCTCGAAGGATAACGGCTTGGGCAAATTGGCGAGTTGGCCCACGTCGGCCAGCGCGTATTCCAACGTGCGCGAGGTGCAAGGGAATAGCGCCTGTTCGACGCGGTGCTGGTTGCGGTATTCTTGCAGCGCGCGCGACCACTTGGGATCGAGCCGGAGTTTGCGCTCTTTGTGATGATAGCGCGGATCGGTGTAGCGAATCCATAGCGCCGGTTCATCCGGGTCAGACAGATCGATGTGCTCCAGCGTGATCGCCATGCATTCGCTTTTCTTGATGCCGGTCTTGAGCAAGAGCAGAATCAGCACGTAGGGTCGCGCATCGGGTTTCTCGGCTTGATGGCGGAGTTGATTGGCCGCGGCCAGCACTTCGTCCACTTGTTCGTCGGTGAGGATGTCGGGCAGGGGCGTCGAGACGGGTTTATGCGCGATCGGCGCGGCGGGATCCGTGTCGATAACGCCGCTATCCGTCAGCCAGCGGAAGAACGCTTTCAATGTGACCAGACGCCGCGACAGCGATTTAGGATTACACGGCACACCGCGTCCATCGATCAGCCAGTCCATGAAGTTTTGCAGATCGCGTTGAGCGATCTGGCCGATCGGGCGGGTGGCGCCCGCAAATTCGATCAAAATGTTGAGATCGTACATGAACGACTTGACCGTGTGCGGCGAGAGATCGCTGCCCGCGATGTGATCGTGATAGGCTTCCGCCGCGTTCGCCAGCGAGGTGTGCGCGTTGAGGCGCGTCTTGCTTTTCGCGGCACGGGCCTGATCGAGCGGCGCGGGTGCAGGCTTAGCCGGTTCAGGCTCCGGGGCTTGATCGAACAGCGATAACTGCTGGCCCGAATTGGTCATGGTGTCTCCGCGGTTGAGAGTTGCGGTAAGGGTACTCGATCGAAGTGGGCGTGTCAAGCAGGCGGGTCTAGTCGTTTGTAGAAGATGGCCGTCGAACAAAAGCGGCCATCGGGGAAGAGCGCGTAATGGGGAATTTCGCCCGCGCGGCTGTAACCGAGTTTCAAATAGAACTGCTCGGCGTATTCACCCACCGCCGTATCCAGCACGATCAGACTGATTCCACGTAGTTGAGCCTCGATCTCAATCGCGTCCATCAAGCGGCGGCCTAACCCTTGCTTGCGATAGCGGCTGTGCACGAGCAGCTTCTGCACCTCGGCGCGATGGCGACCGTTCTCTTTGGGGCTGATCGACAGTTGCACTGAACCAGCGACTTCACCGTTATCTGTTGTAGCGACGAGGATCACCCGCAGCGGCGTAGAGAGTTTCGCGAACATACTCTGCCAGAAAGCAGCGGCAGTTTCTCGCTGCAATGGCGCCAGAAAACCAACCGACGCACCGCCTTCGACCGAATCACGCAGGAGATCGATCAGACTTTCGCGTGTGGTGTCAGAGGGTGCAGTCGTTAAGGGTTGAATGGTGAACATGATAGTTGCTTAAGTCATTGATTCTCGCGGCTCACACGTGAGCGACTCACATGTGAGCGGCGCAGACGTTGGAAACGAGGCGACATGGTAATCCGGTTGGAGTGAGGTTGTGCGGCGAGGGAGGTTTTACCATTGCACGAGAACTGGATACTGCGCCAAGATTGGATCACCGCTCAGCAAAGTAGCGCCTTAGAAACTTCATGCCTCACCTGTCCAGAATTGCTCGCCGAGCGGCGCGTCGAAGTCAGCGCTTGTCCAGGCCGAGCCTAAATGCAGCCCCGCCACGCGCGGTGAAACGGGGACCAAGCGTGCCACCGGGCGATTGCCATCTGTCAGCACTACGTCGTTGCCTGTTTCAACCAGCTGCACTAATTCCTTCAAGCGAATTCCCGCTTCGCGCAGTTCCACCGTTGTCGTCAACATGGTTTCGTCTCCTTCACGCTTTCCAGCAAAGTCTCCAATTTCCGCCGCATTTCAGGCGGGACCGATGCAAAAGCACGAGCCGCTCGCGATCATCTCTCATAGCGGCCTGGCCTCTTGTAACACGCGCGTGCGAATCCGATCGCGCAAACCTTTGTCGGTGACGACATCGACCTCGCGCCCCAGCAAAGTCTGCAAATCCATCAGCAATCCACCTAGATCAAGCAGGCTGCGACCCGATTCCAACTCGACCAACAGATCCACATCGCTGTCGGGCCGGGCCTCGCCCCGCGCCACCGAGCCGAAGACGCGCACGTTGTGCGCGCCATGCTGCGCGGCAATGCGCAAGATGTCCTCGCGTCGATCTTTCAGCAATTCTTCAATGCCCATCGCTCAACCTCCGCCGCTGTGGATACGGGTTGGATGATGTGAAGTCATGCAACATCTGACGACGAGTGCCTCACCTAACGGTGAGTATAGCATAAAGAAACGAGGCGGATAGCCGAGATACACCCTCACTCCAGTCCTTCCCTGGCGGCCAGCCGTCCTGCCGCTAAGCGGACACGGGAAGGGAGAGGGGCCGGGGTGAGGTGCAAGAGGCGACATGGTAATCCTGGTGGATTGAAGTTGTGCGATAGGGGAGATGATACCATGAAGCGATTTCAGCCGCTTATTGTATGCAACCGCTTCATGCTATACTAACAGCATCTGAAACCAGCTCTTAGTATGTTCGGAGGATCAGACATGGCCCAACCTGCTCAATGCTTCTTTGCATACTCAGCAAATCCCACTTCGTTGTCAGAAGTTTTCGAAAACGCCATCCCTGAGATAAACAGGCGATCTTCTGAAATAGTTTTTGCTAGAGGCTGGCGCGATCTCGGTGTTACAGGCACAATAATAATAAGACAGGTGTGTGATGCAATTCAACAGTGCGAACTGTTTGTTTGTGACCTTACGAATCTGAGCCCTAATGTTTTGTTCGAATTAGGATATGCTATTGCCAAGAAAAAGCGGGTATGGATTACGCTAGATGCAAGCTATGAAGAGGCAAAGAATAACTTTGACAAGTTGAATATTTTCCGTGGTGTCGGATATGCCTCGTATCAGAATTCTCAGCATTTAGTTAATCTGTTTTTTCGCGAGAGACCCTATGAAGATTTAGAATCAACAATCTACAATCATTTAATACAGTCGATAGTTCAAGTGCAGCGCAGCTCATCATCACTTCTATATCTTAAAAGCAAAATCGATACGGAAGCTTCCGTGAGTCTCTCGCGACGTATAGCCTCTTCTCAAATTCCTCAAGTCGTCGATGATCCAAACGAAAACAGTAGTCAGCCTTTAGCATGGTATGCCCAGAATACGTACTATTCATACGCTGTTATCGCGCATCTTCTTGATGACGAACGTGATAAAAAGCATTTGCAGAATCAATACCTTCGCCAGTTATGCGGT
>PMCF01000115.1 GCA_003154115.1 Anaerolineae bacterium | reverse complement strand
GTCCCACAGCAATTCCAAGAGAACCCTCATCGATAACGGCAGGCTGCTGGGAGTGAGAGAATTCGCCGGGCGCGGATTAGATGTTTGAAATCTGGCGAGGTGTAAGGTGGGCGTTCTTCAACCGCAAGCGAACCCCTCGCGAGGTCGTTCAGAGGAATACCAGGAAGCAGTGCGAGGCGACCAATCAGGCTGATCGCCTCGCATCTGATTGCGATTCTAAAAGTCGACCGAACTAGCGGATTACGATTGGTAAAAAGACTGCCTTTGATGTCAGGACTACCGGAATCCGCCGCGTGCCCGCATTATTAGTTCGGACGATGATACTGCCGAGATAAGACTCGCCAGGTAACAGTATTTGAGGAGGGACTGTAAAAGCAATCGTCTGTTGGCCGTTGGCGGAGATGCTCGTTGATGATGGCGCAAAATTCATTGCGCCGCTAACCGAGTCGAGCAGAGGGGCTGTTAGATCACTCACTTCAAAACTCACCCCTGAAATCGCGCCAAGCCCCGTGGTCTCGCTGATCGTGAAGCTCCCTGACGTTCCATTTACTTCGATAACATCCGGCACATTCAGTGCGACCGATAAGCTTGGTGCGGTGGATGTCATGCTTGCGCCGGTACCACTGACCGCTACATCGCTCACGAGCGTCTGCCCGCTCACTGCATTGCCGGTATAGGTTTGTTCCGACACCACTAACCCATCTTGCAGCACTTGCGCCTTCAGCGTGTAGGGCGAGGTCGTTGCGCCAACCACCTCGATCCGGTAGTTGCCATCCGCTGGATCAGATAACGTGATCTGTTGTGAGGTAGATGTATTGTCGTAATCACCATTTATCATGTATGGATCGAAATCTGGATCACTTGATGCTGGAAACCCGATATCAAACAGGCGGCTGACAAAGCGGCCTTCGCTGTCGTACAGATAGACTTGGGCGGCTGTTTGCGACGAAGTATCAAGTGTGATTTGTAATTCACGTGTAGCCGTCATAACCGCTGAGGGCGATAGCAACATCGCCTGAGCCGACTTCAACCGGCCATGTCCGAGTACGCTGTAGCCACAACACCAACCGTTGAAAAACATCGTTCTTTCCACGGCCGTTTTGCCGGGCGTGCCATTATGAACAAACTTGGTGGGGCGTCCTTGCGCGTTGACTTCAACGACTATCCCGACATGCCAGGCATGGTTGTTTTTCCCAACAAACATGATGTCGCCCACTTGCCAGGGCTGATCATTCGTCAGATAAATTTGGTTGTTGCGGAAATAGGTTCGCATGGTTTCTGAGTTTCGGTAAAACTGAGTCCACAACCAGTTGGCCAGTCCGCCAGCCACATAAGAATCAATCACGACATCAGTGCAAACTCCTTGCGGGTAATGCCACGGGCCAAAGGGGCCGCTGGCCCGCGATCCGCCACGACTAGTTCCGCTGGCCGGGTAGAGCATTCCGATCTCAGCCCGTGCTGCACTGACAATATTGGTGACGGGCGGCGGTGGCGGCGTAGGCGTGGGTGTGGGTGGCGGCGGTGGTGTGCTGCCCCGATATTCCCATTTCACTGCATCGGCCACGACACTGGTGTTAGGGCTTTCGCCGCCAGTGTAATCACCCAGAGACACCCAGCCTCCAGTCCCGGCGTTGAAATAAAACGTGCCTAAGCTGATCCATTGGCACCAATTATTCCGCTGTGATCGCTCGACAGTGCTCACGCCGTTCGCGGCTTGAACTTGATAATAAGCATGCTGAGTGTCACTCAACCCATTGTCAATACCGGGCACTTGGATGAAGACTTCGTAGCTCCCAGCCTGCGGCAGGTTGGATGTCCACGTGGCCCAATCGACAATGTTGGTATAACCGGGCCGCCGCGAGTAGGTCCAGCGCGCGTCGCCGGCATTACCCGAACAACCCCGCGACCAATTTCCGGTGGCGAGAGTCCAGCCGGCCGATTGGCTGAAACCAGCGTCGCCGTCATCCACCACGACCGTTGTCGGCGGTGGTGCGGCTTGTACAAACTTCACTCCATCCGCCGCAATCAGTCGAACAGGATTGTCGCCGGTCCAGTCACCCATATACACGTATCCACTTGTTCCGGCGGCAAACTGGTACTGTCCGAGCCCAACCCAGGTACACTTATTATTGTTTTGATTGATGACGATAGTTGCCTCACCGCCATCATAGGCGATTTTATATCGGGCCTGGCCAGTTACATTCATGGTATGTGGATAATCCGGAATGTACACGTAGACATCATAGAGAGTGGTGGCCGGAATAGTTGGACGCCACCGCGCCCAATCAACATCGCCGGAAGCGCCCACGGCGCGGGTTTGGGTGTAGATCACATTGGCGGCATCGGTCGAACAATTCAATGGGTGCTGTGACTGAATCTTAATCCAGCCCCCAACCCAACTCGATTCAAAACCGGCGCCCAACGGCGTAATAACTTGTTCCCAGTTGGGCGCATTAGGTGCCTGTGGCTTCTGCGCCTGCGCCGTCGCTCCAGCCGCCAGCAGCAAGGCCATCACGCACACGATAAGAACGAAACTTCGAACGATTGAGAATCTGCTTGAAAACATGTTAGCCTCCTGAGATGAGAATATATCCCGCGTGCTGCACGTTTAACCTCAGCCAGGCCAGCACGCCGAAGCGCCCACGCTGAAGATATTCATTGCCACTCATCGTTCCAATCCTTGAACCCTTACCGAGTTTGCATGGACGCCGGTGCCGTCTATACTCTTTCGATGTTTTACTTCAGCCCGTGATGTCTTCTGGACGCATCCAGCCTTGCCACGCCATCATTATTGCCGCAAAATGATCAAGCCGCCATCGCCGTCAACCGCATAGCCGATCGATACGTATCGATCTTGATATCCCGCGGTTTGATCTCAACCTCTGTTATCGCCTAACGATAGGTAAGTACAACCGATGCAATTGCTTTGACATAGCGCTTAATGTCGCTTCGGCAGGCGCGCCCTGTACACTGTAGTAGCGCATCTGCTCACACTCGTCGTAGTAAGGGGCAGTATTAAAGTTGAGGTTGAAAATGAACATCGCACCCATCCACGGCCAGTGAAAGCGCGCGTATCTGAACGCACCGATCAGGTTGTTTGCCTGCTTGTCGGAAGTCACGATTTGCCAAGTACGTCCCTGCCATCTGGGATCGAGCAGACAACCCGAATTGAGAGGAGCAGTAATCCAACCGATTTCGGTGGCCCACACCGGCGTTTGACCTAGGCCGTTGTCCCGCATGACTTCGTAGATCTTTTCCACGCCGCGAAAACAGAAGCCGTTTTCGCAATTCAGCTCCGGATTGCTGCTTTTGATATCGGGGGCTGCATCGTAATCGGCGCTGAATCCCATGGGATGATAGCCCACCGCATCGAGGCAATTGCCGCCGCCAGCGACGATAAGCTCTGCCAGAAAAGTGCGCTCATCTTGAGCGGTGGTTGTCTTGCCGAGCCGCCCGGTCGGCGCCAAGCCAGCGGAGACGACTGTAGCCGTTGGATCGGCTTGCTTGATGGCATTGTAGGCCGTGCACAAGACCTGCGCGTAATCGGCTGCATTTGGCGGCGCGCTCCAGCCCGCGCTGTTCAGATTGACCTCGTTGCCGATCTCGTATGCATCGATGTTACTGCCATAGTCAATAGCGATCTGCTGAACCCGATAGGTAAATGCGGCGAGATCATTCAGATCAGAAGCGCCGGCTTTGAGCCGAAGCAGAACGTTGACCGGTTCACGGCTATGCGGCGGGTCGAAGACCATCACCCAGTTGAAGCCCATACTTTGCACCCGATCCGTATCCCAGGCTCCGACAGCGAAGCCATATCCAAAAGGCGGCTCGCTTTGCTTTGGGGTGAATTTAACAGACAGTTGCAAGTTGCCGCCACTGCTACTTGGAGCAAGGATATCTGGACTGGAATTCAAAGAACTTTTCTTGGCTGAGTCCAGCCCAAGCCCTGCGCCATAACGAGTGACCTCAAGGTAGTAGATTGTTCCACCATTCAAATTCGCACTAGCTGCTGACGTAAAGTTGCCGCCGAAATCGTCGTTGCAAGCCAGCCGATATAAACTACCGCGCACTCCCGTCCACACGGCAACGACCGTATCGTAGTTGCTCCCGATCGTGTCCACAGTCAAAAGGCCACTACTACTCGGCGTGTAACGGAACCAGACTGAAGCAGACCCCACACCTCCGGCACACAACGTCGGATCATCACTTGCAGTCGTAGCATTCGCAGTATCCATGCTGTTGGCGTATGGGAAATTCGAGATTTGCTTCGGGCTACTAAAGTCATCATTAGGTACTGGTGAGCTCCAACTGAGTGCGGCAGCTGCCCCTCCAACAACCTCGCGCGTTTCCATTTTGATATTATGAGTTCCTGTCGCCAAAGTCACAGTTACGCTATCTGTCTGGCGGCAGTTGCCACACCAATTCTCAAATATAAGCGCGTCGTCAATGTACAAACGCGCGCCGTCATCGTGGAAGACATCGAAACGATAGCTGCCAGCAGCAAAAGAAATGGAGCGTGTCCATCTAGCAGAAAAATGATCGGGCTGCACCAGAGGATCAGGCGATTGATATTGCCATTCAAAATTGAGGTTAGCGCCATCATCTCTAACGATAACCGGGGAGTTGCTGAGTGACTCGTTGTTATAGTATTCTCCGCGCCAACCCAAGATGTCCAGCCGTTCCCACCACACGTTCGCATACGCAGCACCGGCCCGCTCGACCATGTCTACGCGGACGGTATGATTGCCGTTTCCCAAGGTGACGTCAGCCGTATCCCACACACAACAAGTTCCCCAGGCATCGATCTTAGTCACCCCATCAATCAGCAAGCGTGCTCCGTCATCGTGCAGCACATGAAACCGATATGATCCGGCTGGAAAATTCACAGTGCGCGTCCAGCGAGCCGAGAAACTCTCTGTCGAAATGACTGGATCCGGCGAGCCGTAGCCCCAATCAAAATCCAGCGCAAAATCGTTGCGGCATAGCGCGGGCGAGCCGCTCTGCTCCTGATTGTTCCAATACTCGCCCAGCCAATCGGTAATAGTCGGGCAAACCACGCCATTACTAAAATTGGCGGTTACGCTCTTGGCACCCGTCATGGATACCGTGGTCGAATTAGCTGTACCGCTGGCGTCGCCGCTCCAATTGGCGAAGGTAAATCCCGCGTTCGCGCTTGCTGTCAATTGCACAACCGTGCCGGTAGTGTATTGATTGCCGCAATTCGGCATTGGGCTGGTCGTGATGGAACCGGCATTGCCGGGGTTGACCGACAATGTCAGCGAGTAGCACACGGGATCCTCGATCACGTTATTGTAGCGACGCGGCACAAACCCATTGAGGTCAGCATACGACCGATCGTCTTCAATCACTCGATCAGCCCAATCGCCCCGTGCCTCATAATTCCGGATGCCGCCGGAAATATCCGCGCCATTCAAAAAGAACGAGAAAAGTGTTACGTGGCTACTGGCCTTATTCGCAATATCTCCGCGTCGTAACTCGTTCCAAGCAATGGCGGTGGAAAGGTTAGGAAGCTGACCTGTTCCATAGTGCTGTCCCAGTTGCCAAGCTTGTGATACGAAACCTGAGCAATCGACCCCAGCTACATTGCTAAGCACAGGATTACCGCAGATGTTTCCAGCCCAGTAGTTCTGGCTGATATGTGTCAGAAAGCTGGCGATTGAATCGGCTTTGCCCCAGGCGTATGGCACTTCCGCGATGGTTTGGTTGAGCCGTCCGGCAAGATAGCGCGGCAGTCGCCAGTTCTCTGTCGCCGTCGGGTAGCAGTTGTTCCAGTTATTCGCCGGCCCGGTATGATAGTTGGCCGCGCCCAATACCCAGTTCACGTTCAAATAAGCCTGCGCATTCTGCATGATCTGATCGCGCGTAAGCGTCCCTTGTGGGCTAGCAGGCAGTGCCATGCCGAGTGCCTTTGCTTCCTGATTTAACAGGTCTGTTTGGAGAACCGCCCAACGCTCCTTCAAATCAGTGTGATAGTTTGCGACAAACGGCAACTGAACAACTTGGGCAGAGCCCGGCAAGACGTGGAGGTAGTAGACCTCACCGCGCGAGTTAATTGCCACATAGCGCTGAGGCAAAGCGTAGGTTTGGGCAATCGGTACTTGTGCCACACCCGTCAATACGCCTTCTGCAGAGAATCGTCGAACGGTGACATCTACGACAAAGGCCGGCACATTTTCAAGAACTTCTTCGACCAGGACGTAGTAGTTGCCATCTGTATCAATGCGGAGCAGAGTGGCCGAACCCAAATAATGTTCAACTTCGATGTTGAGCAGGCGTTGCGGAACCTCATTCACTCCGACAATAGATAGAGTTCCAGTATGGTCGTTTATTCGGGCCGATGTGACGCGGGCGACATTCTCCTGCCCGGCGATGACTGACAACCCTTGCGTCGGCCCTTGAAAACCAGCGCTAGTGCGTTCTGGTGATAAAGCTGTGACTGCCAAAGCATACTCTTGTCGATAATCGACCTGCCATTGTAGGTCGCCTGCAGAGGAAACAGCAATCCCAGTGACCTGATCGCGTACTTCGTTCGGTCCAGAGTAGGCTGCCTGAACTATGCCTGATTGATTGAGCTTGAGAACTGCGTTTTGCGTTGCGTCCAAGATGTAGAGTGATCCATCCCTTACCATCAAGTCTGCTGGGTAGCCAGCATCGGGAACATCTAGAGTGAAGGTCTGGCGACTGAGTGGATTAAAGCCAATAATACGCTGATTGAGGCTGTCAACTATATAAATGATGCCTTGTTCATCGACGGCTAGTCCTTCCGGTCCTAACGGCTCCATGTCCAGTCGTGCGTCGCTAATACCAACCTGTCCAGCTTGAGAGCCTTTGGCTAACGTCCAAATCGGTGTGGTGTTATTCAGTATGAAGTCATCGTTGGCGCACAACGGTGTACTGACTTGCTCCCAGTTGGGCGCATCCGGGGCTTGCACTCGCTGCGCCTGCACCGTTGCCCCAGCTACCAGCAGCAAGGCCATAACGCACACGATTAGAATGACACTTCGAACAAACATGAATCTGCTTGAAAACATGTTAGCCTCCTAGCTACGGTTGGTGTGCAACTGAGATAGCGTAAATGTGCAGGCTCGGCGATAAATGCGAAACCGTTTGCGCGGACGTGTCACGGATCGTGATTTGTGTTAGTGTCGCCGTTTGGTAGGCGGCTGGCACAGGAATCGTGAGCAGGTCAATGAACGCTGTCGCGGGTTGATCACCACGTCCCTGCATTTCGCCGTATACATTGCTCCAATTCGGATCCCCACTCGCCTCCATAACGAGGTCCTGATTGTACGAACTGTCATCATAGCCCCAATTCTCGCGTAGATTAAAGCCTGGAATCACTGGCACCACGAGGGCCTGCCCATCTGAAAATGAGAGAGTGATGGTGCCGACGGCGGCGTTTCTAAATTGCGCCAGGGTCCAGCCGCCGCCAAGCAACACATGGACGGCCTTCGGCTGGGGAATGTAGACATTTAACACACCCTCCGTGGGGCGGCCCTGCTCCCCGGCGTCTTGGGTCGCAAAGGTCGCTGTGTCGCCTGCCGCGAAGTCAAACGGAATACCTCCCAATGTCACGCGGCCGACCAGCGGTGTGGCTAAGTGGTCCATCGAATTGTTGGCGATTGGCGCTAGCGAGACTGAGCTGAACGCCGCTGAACTCCCTGACAATACAGCTGGCAAGTAAACCCGTCGGCCGACCGTGAATGTATGCCACTCGCTCATGCCGCTGTCAGTTCCGCCATCACCCGACCACACGGCCCAACGGTAAGTCCCAATCGAGGGCAACGTGACCGACCAAGACGTGCTGCTATTCCAGCCCGTATCCTGGCTCCACGAGCCATCGTCTTTCTCGATATGCCAATAGAAGTCGCGCCATGTGTTCGGATAATTGTCTGGATCGCCGGTATCTTGAACTGACAAGGTGACGTTTTTAGAAAGGACGGCGCCGCCATCGGCAGGCACCAGTAAGTTAGGCACATTGGGCGGTTGATTGAAAGGGCTGCATTCAGTGCCCGTCGGGTTGATGTCCGGCCGGTACGTTACCGAAACGTTATCCATCAACACGTCGGCTATATTGTCTGCCGGATCCGGTGAAACCTCGAAGTTAATGCCATTCCAGGCAAATGTGCTGCGCCCTCGAATTCGATAAGTGTGCAGAGGCGTATTGGGGGGCAGCGTAAAGCGGCATTGTATATCCCACGGCTTGGTCCCGTCTGGATGATGGAGACTCACCAATGGCTGCTTCACCACATTGCTGGAATTTCCTAAATCCAGCACGATCTCAAACGGTGTCCCAGCTGGCACGTCATAGCTCATCATGTTTTGACCGACCGATCCCCCACCACCCCGCATGGTGCGCTTGAAACGCAATATCTGGTCACTCTGAATGGCCCAATCTGCATCCCCTCCTTTCCACCAGGGTGAATAACCGCCGCTGAAGTCTCCGTTTTGTACGAGGTTCTGATAAGGCGGGAGAGTCGGCGCCGATTTGCAGGTGATTGGTCCTTGATGATTCCAGCCGGAATAGAAGGCCAGATAGTTGGCCTGCAGGAATTGTGTCGGATCGAGTGACTGACTCCAGTCCTCCCAACCGCGATTGTTTTTAACGTAGGAGATGTGAAGATGGGGCACCACTGCCTTGTCGCCACCATAATTTCCCTGTTTGCCGATCAGCGTGCTGCCCGCCGAGACACGCTGTCCATCCGAGACGGCCCGGTAATCTTCACCGGTCGCCTGGTTTTTCATGTGGGCCATGTAAGCTGACTGGCCGTTATGAGGCACGTCAAACACAATATAAACGGCCGCCGAGCCCTCGCGGTGCGCAATGCCGTTGAAGGTTGCATACACAGGCGTTACACCAGGGGAAGAGCTCCCGAAAATGTCTATCCCCTGATGTGGATGGTTTATGCCGCCAGGGTAGTAGCTTTGGCAGGGCCGCTGGCTGGTGTTATGCCAGCACCCCCAAGGGACTTCCAGCGTCCCTTCGGTGGGAATATACATATCGGCATCGGGGCAAATCGCTGCCGTTGCCATCGCCGGAGTGGCTGGACCTGTCGTCGTCGGGCAGGCGATCGGCTTGCTTAATGTAGGCAGATGCAAAGATGGCAACTGAGCGGGAGCCAGCGAGGTATCGGCTGATGATGTAAAGGATAGCCCACTAAGGGTGCGTGCAAATACTTCCAGATCCAGCGTTTTCCCCAAACCATATTGACTCACCACGTATAGGTATTCGCCCTGATTGATGATGGCGGTCAGCATAGGAGCGGTTCGGCAGGAATCTGGCTGTCCGATGATCAACGCCACCTGGCCCTCAACCCGTGCTTCGGCAAGATCGGAAATCACTTCAGCATCATAGCGTGTTCCCCGGTTTTGTTCAAACCATTGTCGGGGTGTCAGGGCCGTAGGGTTGGACTCGCGGGTGATAAAGATTTGCTCATCACCCGTTGCATTAGTCAGGACGATTTCAATTTCTTCTTCCATTGGAAGACTCCTCTGAAAAAAGGCCGTTTTG
>PMCF01000290.1 GCA_003154115.1 Anaerolineae bacterium | reverse complement strand
GGTCTTGCCCTTGATGCGCTCCGTGCGCCGCCAACTGCTGTTGTCGTTCATCGTAATCCAGCGGCGCTCCTCCACCCGGTAGAACCAGTCCTGATCCTGCTGGTAGTAAATCTGCGTCTCGGCCGTTTCCCAGATGTTCAAAATCTCGTTGCCGTGGGCCCGCACTTCGTCGAAGTCGGTCGTCGCCTTCTGGCCCATCTCGCTGTACTGTTCGTTCAACTCCAGCAGCAGCGTGTTGATTTGCGGCGGCATATAGCCGACCTTCAGCCCGATCTTCTGAGCCTCTTCAAACAGGATGGGGTAGTTGTGCGACGGGTAGCGCGAATTGAGGGTGTTGGCGATCTGATCGGCCGTGGCCTCGTCGGCGATGTGGTGCGAGAGCAGCTCTTTGCAGAGCATGATCGAGAGCGACTCGGCCCGATCGACCGCGCCGATCACGAGCGGATGGACGTACTGGAACAACACCTTGTACGGATTTTCTTTCGAGTCGGCCTGCTCGGCGCGCCATAACTGAATGACGCGGGTCAGTTCGTTGAGGCTGACGCTGACGCGATCGTTGTCGCGATCGAGCGGCGAGAGATCGTGCGTCAACGAGGTGTCCACCGAGGTAAGATACGCCATCGGCCCCATCAAGATTTCATTCGCGCCCAGTGCGATCATCGTGGCGGCCGAAGCACACTCCAGCGGCACCAGGGTCACCAGACGGGCGCAGTATTGACGCAGCAGATTCACCAGGCGCAGCGCCGCCTGTCCATTTCCTCCGCTGGACTTGAGGAAGAGATAGAGCGTCTCTTGCTTGCCGAGTTTTTCCAGGACTTCATAGAGCGCGACCACATCGTTGTGGCAGACCGATCCCCGCGGATTGTTCCAGTAAGCGATCAGCGTGCCGCCCAGCAGCGCGGTGATTTCACCGATAATCGCCTGGGTCCGGCTGAATAAAATCGGCGGCTGCTTGATTTTGATCTTGATCTGAGGTGTTTCCTGTTCTTCCATGATGACTCCTGTACGTGAGATTGATTTCATCAGGCGCTGGGCTTGGAGCGCAGCACTGACCACTGATGACCGTGCTCGGCTTAAGTGATCTTCGACGGCAAATGGAAAGAATGAGGGAAGTATAGTTCGAACGGGGAGATGGGGCAAACGACAGAAAGAGACCTCGGAGGTTTTCACCTGTTCATCAGGCTTGAAGTGGCTGTCAACCCGATTGATGATCAGGCCGTGCTATCTCGACCATCAAAACCTTCGAGGTCTTGCGGGGTCGAGGGTTCTAACGCGGCGAAGTACTCCATCAACATGCGGTGGATGAAGATGTAGCCTCCGCCCACTTTCCGCAGGAAGATGCGATCGGCGGCCATCAGGTTACTTGGCGACTTCATGTTGCGCCGCAAACACCTCGTACAGAGTATCCATCTCGTCGCGCGATCTTAGGCCGAATCGCGCACCCATCCGATACCCTAGATTGGTCCAGGTCAATTGGGTAAGGCTTTCCGGGGCATATCTTCGTTCTCTGATGGTGTAATCTTCCCACCCAGCACGAAATCTGCCCCGCCGAACATTGTCGGGCGGTTCACGAACATCTTCCTCAAAAGTCTCCTGTGCCAGCAATTGTTCTGCCGTATAGTCATTCATGCCAGTATCCTAAAGTATGAGCATTTCGTCCTAGTCATTTCTGTCGTCCGGCACGATACAGCGGATCGGGAAGGTCCGCTCCAAGGTACTGGCGAAGATACTTCACTGCGCCCGGCGAATGAAGGCCCGGCGTCCTCTTGTCCATTTTCTGACCACGATCGATCGCCCTAAACATGAAGTCAAAAAACAACCGTCGAATATGGGGCCAGGCTTCAGCATGATGTGGGCCAATCTGGTAGGAACCGTTGACGGAAAAATCTACCTTTCGTGACCTATCTTTGTAAGTTGGATAGGCACCCTTTTTCCCTGCCCGATCTTGTACCCAGCCCCATTCCTTTAGCTGCTGTCGATTCGGGTAGTCCTTGTTGAACGCGGAATCAAACCGATCGTCCAGTGCCAACCACACACCGCCGTGCCACAGTGTACAGACGTAGTAGTGTTTCACCGTTAGGCGCATCGTCTTTTCCACTCTGAGCGCCCATGTGTCGCGCCCGTAAGTGTTGACTTCGCTGATCGCTTCGCCAAAGATGGACAGGGCCACCTTGCGAGTGGCGAGATCGGGGCAAGCACTTTCGATAACTGCCTGGGCTTCTTTCTCGTCATGAAGGTTCTGCATTTGTAGACTCCTTATTCGCTAGACTTGATGAACGGTTAGCACCGCTTTAACGGCGCTTGGGCCTAATCAGCCTCGGAAAGCCCAGCGCCTGGCTCAGTCTCCAACGCGGCGAAGTACTCCATCAATATGCGGTGGATGAAGATGTAGCCTCCGCCCAGTTGTAACTCGCTGAGCACAATTTCTGCTCTATACTGCGCGCCAGTGCCAAGGTGCCACACTCACGGTAGATGCTCTGCCAGCCCGAAAACTCACGATTTTCGTTTCTCTGAGTATCTCTATCCATTCCAGCATCTGCTCGCCCATTGAATTCAAGTCAATATGCATCACATACTCAAAGTATTCGTCAGACATGTTCGCGCCGCAGATTTCCTCCCCATTTGATAGCGTAATCTCCTTGATTTCTTCAAATTCATCGAGATCATCCCTTGAATAAAAGGGTTGAAAATCAAGGTATGGGAAATTCTTTTCAAAGTCATATATCGACATGCTATGGTGCCAATGCTCCCTAATGGTGCCCCATTCTGATCCTGCTTTCTTTCGTCGCTGTTGAATAAAGACCTGCCCTCTCATTTTCGAAATCCAATCCAAGAAGATCATTCGAGACTCAACCTTTCGCCGCTTTGCTGTGCCTATGTTATAGATTACCTCGTAGTCCCGTTGGCACATTAGGAGGGTATCTGCATTGACAGTGGTACCTAATGCCTTAGTCCATTCTTCGGCATCACCATGGCGCAGGATATGCTGAAAAGCCTCATCGTCAAGTACACTCTCTGTTGGAACTTCAACGGTGACCGTTTGCTGACGTAGTGTAAGGACTTTTTGTCCCCACCTTTCTGACACGTATTTTTGTACGTTCATTATCAGAAATGTATCAACACTCTCAATGAACACCACAAGGTAGGTCGGCATTGCTTGGAGAAACCAGTATTGTAGGTGACCGACTTCAAGAGATAATTTGATGGAGTCTAGCTTTTCAAACGCCGCTTCTGAAAGCGAAGATGCCATTACTCCCTTCATCTGAAACCAACAAAGGGCAGCAGATAAGCGTTCTTGCCCATCATCGGATTTTTTCGTCAGGTGCAGTCCAATGTCTCTTGCCCCTCGATCACGCTCATATTGTACAAACTCACCGTACTTACTGGCAAAAAGCCGGAACTTCTCCATGTAGTGCCGTTCGAAAACGTCGGTCCTGCCAACTTTTATCATGGTGTCAGTCCTCCAATACTGCGAAATACTCCGTAGGTGCAAAACTAACATACAAATGCCAAGTGGCATATCGAATTTTCGGCGGAAAATAGAAGGGAAATCCTCGCGTGTATGTTAGTTTTGCACCAGTTGGAAATACTCCATCAACATGCGGTGGATGAAGATGTAGCCTCCGCCCACCTTCTGCAGGAAGATGCGATCGGCGGCGTAGTCGAGGAGTATATCATGCACCACGTTGTGATGAACGCTCATTGTTGCCGGCGCTCGGCTCAGTCTCTAACGCCGCGAAATACTCCATCAACATACGGTGGATGAAGATGTAGCCTCCGCCCATTTTCCGCAGGAAGATGCGATCGGCGGCGTAGTCCGAGCACATTCAACGTTTAACACGAATCTTCACTTCTTGTATTGTTTGACATGGTTAGACGACACCCAGGAAGTGATGCCCTTCCGAAGATCATCTACTAGATCGTCATGAACTACCCATAGAGTTTGTTGTTTGAATTTTCCTCTGATTTTGTCGGCTAGCTGTTGAGCCGATTCATCCCACCAGGGGTGCATTTTGAGGTGATCGCTAGGCGTAGCTGGCCTGAACATCAACGGCGTGTTGCTGTCGGAATACCAATCAATAACAACTGCCCAACCGTAAAATCCAGGATCGTTGCCGCCAGATGGCGCAAAAAAGAAAATGACGGTGTCACCTGCTTGCGGCACGTTTTCGCCCATTGCCTTGCTACCTACGGACCATGCCCATTTCTCGCCTTCCCATATTTCATAGCGGTAGCGTTCTGGGCTCCAATATTTTGGACTCATCTGATAAAGCCACGTTGTCATGATGCCTCCCAGTTGTCATTAGATTAACTGCTTACGAACACAATCTCAACGACAGCATTGTATGATCGAGCGGCATAGTGGGCAAACAAAGAATTTGCCAACACTTTCTACAGTACAGAATGTTCACTCATCGTTTCCAGCACTTGGCTTCGTCTCTAACGCCGCGAAATACTCCATCAACATATGGTGGATGAAGATGTTACCTCCGCCCACTTTCCGCAGGAAGAATCAACCTGCCGCGAGTAATTGCTCCAACTGCTGCGCCAATGAGGGGACGTGAGTTTGAACCGTTTGCCAGAGCAGTTGGTTATCCACGCTATCGTAGCCGTGAATGATACGATTGCGCAGACCGACGATCCGTCGCAAATTCGGGATCAATGTCGTCAGTTCGGGCTGCTCGATTTCGGCATGATTCAGGGCTTCGCCGATAATTTCGAACTGCCGCTCGACGGCAGAGCGCAGCATCAAATTGCGCTCGTATTCGGCAAAGGTACGTCCCGCCACAAAGCCCTGAATAGATCGACAAGCCTCAAGGGCATCAAGCAGGCGTTTCTTCAGCGTGGGTTTCATAGATCACTTGAGCCGTGCGCTCGACCTCGGCACGGAAGTAGGGGTTGCGAATAGCGCGTTCGGTGATCACATCGACGCGGCGGTTGAACAATTTCTCCAACGCTTCGGCAAAATCCAGGTAGCGATCGGGATAATCGCTGCTTTGCGTATTGGCAAACTCGGCCACAAAGTCCAGATCGCTGGTGGCCGGGGCAAACGCGCCGGTTGCCGCCGAACCGAACAAGCGCAATTTGCGCACGCGGTAGTGTCGACACAACGCCGCCAACGTGGAACGTTGTTGTTCAACTTCGCCGATCATGACAAGTCTCCCGCAGGCCCCCGGTTTCTCATCCGTAATCTTTTTAAGTATAGCATGGGATGCCGCCTGCTCATTTCATCGCTCTTGTTACCGTGTTGAGCCGCCTGACTGATCAGACTTCAACCTATCACGCGATGTGCAGCACCGCCGTCTTGGTCTTGCCCTTGATGCGCTCCGTGC
>PMCF01000277.1 GCA_003154115.1 Anaerolineae bacterium | reverse complement strand
GATGCGATCCATCCCGGTTACGGCTTCCTCGCCGAACGCGAAGACTTCGCGCAGGCGTGCATTGACGAGGGGATCAAATTCATCGGGCCTAAGCCATCTGCCATCGCGGCGATGGGCGACAAGGCCGTGGCGCGCGCGACCGTGCAGAAAGCGGGCGTACCCGTCGTCCCCGGCACCGAAGGCGAAGGCGGCCTGCGCGACGAAGAGATCACTAGCATCGCGCCGCAGATCGGCTTTCCGTTGTTGGTCAAGGCGACGGCAGGCGGCGGCGGCAAAGGGATGCGGCAAGTCGATCGGATGGAGGATTTATCGGGCGCGTTGGCCTCGGCGCGGCGTGAGGCCGAAGCGGCGTTCGGCGACGGTGCGGTCTATCTGGAAAAACTGGTGGTGGGTGCGCGCCACATCGAGATTCAATTGCTGGCCGACGAGCACGGCAACGTCATTCATCTGGGCGAGCGTGAATGCTCGATTCAACGCCGCCATCAGAAGATCATCGAAGAGTCGCCATCGCCTGTGATCAATGCGGACTTGCGCGAGCGGATGGGCAGCATCGCCGTGAAAGCCGCGCAGGCCGTGGATTATCACAACGCGGGCACGATCGAGTTTCTGCTCGACAAAGATAAGAACTTCTATTTCCTGGAGATGAATACACGCCTGCAAGTAGAGCATCCCATCACCGAGATCGTCACCGGCACCGACATCGTGAAAGAACAGATTCGTATCGCGCGGGGGCGCAAGTTGCGCTTGAAGCAGCGCAGCATCAAGCAGAGTGGCTGGGCGATCGAGTGCCGCCTCAATGCCGAAGATCCGTTCAATAACTTCATGCCGTCGACGGGCACCATCACGCGCATCGAACGCCCGACCGGCCCCGGTGTCCGCATCGACAGCAGCATGTACGAAGGCGTCGAAGTCACGCCCTATTACGACTCGCTGATCGGCAAATTGATCTGCTGGGGCGAATCGCGCGCCGAAGCCATCATCCGTATGCGCCGCGCGCTGAACGAGTACCGCATCATCGGCGTACGCACCAACATTCCGTTCCATCAAGCGATGATGGACAGCCATCGCTTCATCGGCGGCTCGTTCGACACGACGTTCGTCGAAGAGCGGTTTGAACTGGAACGCGACGCGCGCCCGGAAGACGAACGCATTGCCGCCGTAATCGCCACGCTGGTTGAGCATCAATTCGAGCAGCACGCCGCGCAGGTGGTACGCCGCAACGAACGTGATACCAGCAACTGGAAATGGATCGCACGCTGGGAAAGGATGCAGCGATGAGGTATGTCACCACCATCGGCGAGCGGCAATATACGATCGAGATCAACCGCGACGATCAGATCACGATCGATGGGGTGGCCTACCCGATCGATCTGCGCGCCATCGACGAGGCCACGTTTTCCCTGCTGATCGACCACGCCTCGCACGAAGCACTGGTCGAGACGAGCAACGGTGAGATTCAAGTCTTGCTGCGCGGACGACAGTATACAGCGCGGGTGGAGGATGAACGCGCGAGCCGCCTCAGCCGATCGGGCAGTGGACTGCACGCCGGATCGGGCGAAGTCACGATCAAATCGCCCATGCCGGGCCTGATCGTTTCTATTGCGGTGAGTGATGGCGAAGCAGTCAAGAAGGGCCAGACGATCGTCGTGCTGGAATCGATGAAGATGGAAAACGAATTGAAGGCCCCGCGCGATGGGACGATCTCCTCGATCAAGGTGACGCTGCGCCAGAGCGTGGAGCAGGGGCAGGCGTTGGTGGTTTTGACGTAGCAACGAATATGGCCGGGGAGGATGGAAACGATGAGCGCTAGGTTGACCACAGACATTCAGACTCATTGGTCTAGCATTGGCCCGCTGCTGACCATTCGCAACGAGCGTGAGTATGATCGCGCCGTCAGGCGGCTTGATGAGCTGTTGGACGAGATTGGAACGAATGAACGCCATCCCCTGTATAGTTTTATGGATACGCTGGGTACTTTGATTGCGGCTTACGAAGAAGATCATCATCCAGTGCCGGCGAGCAGTGGGGCGGATATGCTGCGCCACTTTATGGAAGATCGTGGTTTGTCTCAATCCGAGTTGCCGGAAGTTGGTTCGCAGGGGGTTGTCTCGGAAGTGTTGAATGGCAAGCGCGAACTGAACGTCCGGCAGGTACGCGCCCTTGCCCAACGTTTTCATGTGTCACCCGCCGTGTTCATCTAATCGGACACAACACAACTTTACTCCGCCTGTGATCTCAATCACTCAGATCGCGGTCATCCATCACTTGTTGAATTGATCTCCTCGCGTCACAATGGTTTCCACCTGTTAACGAGAGATATACTATGACACAATCAGAAATCAAAAACAATAGCCCCCGAAGCGAAGCCGAGCGGGGTCAAAAATCAGAAATACAACGTAAGCCTCGCTTTGCCACGTCGTCCGATATCGAACTGAAACCCTATTACACGCCGCGCGATGTTGCCGCCGATCCCGATCGGGATGTGGGTAAACCCGGCGAATTCCCCTACACGCGCGGCGTGCAGCCCACCATGTATCGCGGCCGTTTCTGGACGATGCGCCAGTATGCGGGCTATGCCAGCGCGGCGGAATCGAACCGGCGTTATCGCTTCCTGCTCGATCAGGGGCAGACCGGTTTGTCGGTCGCGTTCGATCTGCCGACGCAGATCGGCTACGACGCCGACGATCCCATCGCCGACGGCGAAGTGGGCAAGGTGGGCGTGAGCATCTCGTCACTGCGCGACATGGCGTTGTTGTTCGATCAGATTCCGCTGAATAAAGTCAGCACCAGCATGACTATCAATGCGCCGGCAGCGGTGCTGCTGGCGATGTACATCGCGGTGGGCAAGCAGCAGGGCGTCGCGCCGAAAGAACTGCGCGGCACGATTCAGAACGACATCCTGAAAGAATACATCGCGCGCGGCACGTACATTTTTCCGCCGCAGCCGGCCATGCGCTTGATTACCGACATCTTCCAGTATTGCACGCAGGAAGTGCCACACTGGAACACGATCAGCATCAGCGGCTACCACATCCGCGAAGCCGGATCGACGGCGGTGCAGGAAGTGGCGTTCACGCTGGCGAATGCGATTGCGTATGTGGAAGCCGCGCTGAAGGCCGGCTTGAACATCGACGATTTCGCGGGCCAGCTCTCGTTCTTCTTCAACGCGCACAACAACTTCCTCGAAGAAGTCGCCAAGTTCCGTGCGGCGCGGCGCTTGTGGGCGCACCTCATGCGCGATCGCTTTGGCGCGCAGAAGCCCAACTCGCTGAAGCTGCGTTTCCACACGCAAACGGGCGGCTCGACGCTAACGGCGCAGCAGCCGGAGAACAACGTCGTCCGTGTGACGCTGCAAGCGCTGGCGGCGGTGCTGGGCGGCACGCAGTCGCTGCACACCAACTCGCGCGACGAGGCGTTGTGGCTGCCCACCGAGGATAGCGTCCGTATTGCTTTACGCACGCAGCAGATCATCGCCTACGAATCGGGCGTGGCCGACACGATTGATCCGTTTGCGGGATCGTATGTGATTGAAAGCCTGACCGACGAGATCGAGAAGCAGGCGCGGACCTACATCGATCGGATCGATCAGCTGGGCGGGGCGCTGCGCGCGATCGAGGCGGGGTACATGCAGGGCGAGATCGGCGACGCGGCCTATGCGTATCAACGCGCGGTCGAACGCGGCGAGCAGATCGTGGTGGGGATGAATCAATTCCAGGTGCAGGAAGAAGTGCACCTGCAGCGGCAGAAGATCGATCCCTCGATCGAATCCGAGCAGAAGCGCCGCCTCGC
The DNA here is from genome assembly GCA_003154115.1 of Anaerolineae bacterium. Taxonomy (GTDB): domain Bacteria; phylum Chloroflexota; class Anaerolineae; order Fen-1058; family Fen-1058; genus Fen-1058. The sequence continues at coordinate 1,854 of PMCF01000277.1, read as the reverse complement.
CGAACTGCGTCATGACCGCGACAACGCGAAGGTCGGCGAACTGCGCACGCAGTTGGAAAATGCCGCGCGCGGCACGGATAACCTGATGCCGACCATCGTGGCCTGCGTCGAAAACGATGTGACGCTGGGCGAAATATGTAATACACTTAGAGGGGTATTTGGCGAATATCAAGCAAGTAGTGGAATTTGAATAAGTGTCAGGGTTCAACACATCGTGAACAACAAATTTGCGATTTTCTCGGGAAATTTGAAGAAAAAGTGTTCACGATGTCCTGAACCCTGACAAATAAGGAGATAAGATCATGACACACGCGATGCTGACAGCCGCCATTTGGCGTGAAGAATTGGCTTACGTTTCGCAGTGCCCGGAACTAGGTGTGGCGTCGTGCGGTGACACACCCGATGAAGCACTGGCGATGCTGAAAGAAGCCGTCGAACTTTATCTGGAAAATGCGCTGAAGCTGTGCAGCTCATTTGGCGAGTATCAGGCGTCGGCAGGGATCTAAAGCGTAATACGTAATGCGTAAAGCGTAATTACGTTTTACGGTTCACGTTTTGCGCTTCTGCTGGTTACTACTCAGCCGTCATTCCCGCGAAGGCGGGAATGACCGGGCGCAGTATGCGGCGTTATGGCTGAGTAGTAACTTCTGCTAACTCATTTGCAGGAGCATAAACAATGGCTGTTAAACGAATCGATCACATCGCCGTTGTCGTAGATAATATCGACACGTCACTCGCTTTCTGGCGCGATGCGTTGGGGATGGATATGACGCACCTCGAAGAAGTGAAAGAGCAAGAGTCCATCGTCGCGTTTCTGCTCACGGGCGGCAGCGAGGTGGAACTGGTAAAGCCAACGACGGAGACCAGCGGCGTCGCCAAGTACCTGGCCAAGCGTGGGCCGGGGATGCATCACATCTGCCTCGAAGTGGATAACCTCGCAGAGATGCTGGCCGACATGAAGGCCAAAGGCGTGAAGTTGATCAACGAGACGCCGACGATCGGCGCAGGCGGGAAGAAGATCGCGTTCATTCATCCATCCAGCGCGAATGGGGTGCTGGTGGAACTGTATCAGAACGCCTAGCCCCAATACTGTTTAGGTAGCGCTCACCCAGCCGCGCGCATCGAAGACGCGGTGGGATCGCCCGCGCGGACGCGGGCTGCGAGCCTTATCCAAATAGTATTGCGCCTAGCCCTGTACCAGGCTGTTTTCGATAAACACGATCGCGCTTGTGATTTTCACGGGCGCGATATTCTCTGTCAGCCAGCCGTCCGAGAAATCGGCAACAAACGGTGACAACCTGGTGTATCGTGTACTCTCGAGCCTGCTCATGCAGGCATCTCAAATCTTCAACTTAGGAGCATCATGAACATTCGAATCATTGTCCGATGGATAGCAGTCTTGTTAGTGGCTTTTGCCGCATTGGCGAGTGTTTCACTTGCCGTGAATCCGTCTCTGCTAGTGCAGGCGCGACCGTTTTCGACCGATTACACGGTGGGTGGAACGTGCGGCGCGACGATTCAAGCGTGCATCAGCAATCCGATCGTGCAGGCGGGCGATCGCATTTTGATTCCGGCGGGCACGTACACTGAAAGCCTGACTCTCGACAAAGCGGTCAGTTTGATCGGCGCGGATGCGGATACGGCGATCATTCACGCAGTGAGCAATCAGCGGGTAATGACGGTGACAGGAGCGATCATCAGTAATTCAGTCGTGATTTCTGGCTTGACCTTTGCTGGGGGAAATTTAGGCATGACGACCTTCAGCTGCCCAGATGATTGTGGCGGGGGATTGCTTATCAGTAACAGGGCCCAACCATTGATTCATAACCTGGAGTTCCGTACATTGACCGATTT